>NZ_PJAV01000125.1:0-49731 GCF_002836695.1 Pseudoalteromonas sp. 78C3 | reverse complement strand
ACGAGGTTTTCCTCGTGCAGTCAAGCCAAGACCACAGCGGTACGCTAGAAATAAAAAAGCCGCTCACCTTAAGTGAACGGCATTACAGCTTCTGCTGCGTTTTTATTTTTTTATTAGGGTACAAAAAATTGCCTAATTAAGTATTTTTTATTAGACTCAGGGCAATAAAGGATTAATTAAAGCAGGAACGCTATGAAATACTTTACCTACTTAGCTATATCAATCATGGCTATTGCAGTTATCTCTTTGTTTTATTTAAAAAAGCCCGATGGTCAAACATGGCTTTCTGCATCATCAATTAGCAGTGAATCTCAACAAATTAAAGAAAAAATGGTTGCGCTATCTAGCAATACTTTGGACCAAGCAGTGCAGGGCTTTAAGCAAGCAGGCGATAAAATTGCGAGCAGTATTTCTGATGAACCAATCCCTGAAAGTACTACCTCAAGTAGCAAAATTTTTAAGTGGCAAGATGAAACAGGCCAATGGCACTTTTCTGATACACCTAACCCGCATGCAAAAAGTATTGAAGTAAAACTCGACCCTAAAGATATTACTGTTATTGCTGCAGAAGACACGTCTATTTTAAATACCACTCCAAGTAAAAATACAATGTCGGCTGCACCAGAGGGGATCAGTATTTTGAACCCAGACTCGGTTAAAAAGTTATTTAATGACGCCGAAAATGTAAAAGACAAACTAGAAAAACGTAATAAAGAAATTAATAATTTAAGTGCACTCTAATTATTTAGAGTGAGTGCTTTTATGGTTTTTTAAATAACGTTTTTCGGCTTCCATCAATAATACGGTTAAATATATTTTAGTGGGAAGCGACAGCAGTACACCTACAGCAATGCATGCCGCCGCTATAATTATTCCTTTAATACCATGCTCGACAGTAAAGTAACTCGACACAATTAAAGTGTGGCCAGTCACGATAAGGCACAACCCAAGCACTATTGATGTTTTAAGCAGCCTAATTATCATTGTTTGCGACATAGTTACCTCACTAATAGTCGCTATAGTGTAGGCACGCTTTAAATGCTTAGCATTGATTTAAGACAACAAACAGCACACATAAAAAAGCCCAGCTTATTACTAAGCTGGGCTTTTAAATGTATTAACTACTGTCTTTGTTAGTCGAGCATATTACGCAGTACATATTGTAAAATACCGCCGTGTTTGTAGTAATCCCACTCTTTAGGGGTATCAATACGTACGTCAGCACTCAAGGTTACTTTTTTACCTTCGGCATTTGTAGCAATAACGGTTACTTCATCGGTTTTATCGTACAGGCCATCAATATCAAATTGTTCTTGCCCTGTTAACCCATGAGACTCGTAGCTTTCACCTTCTTTAAATTGCAGCGGTAATACACCCATACCAATTAAGTTAGAGCGATGAATTCGCTCATAGCTTTGTGCTACAACCGCTTTAACGCCTAGTAAAAGTGAGCCTTTGGCCGCCCAGTCACGAGATGAACCCGTACCGTACTCTTTACCCGCTAAAATAATGAGTGGCGTATTATTTTTTTGATACTCCATTGCTGCATCATAAATACTCTCTAGCGTATCGCCAGGCTGAGTACGTGTTACGCCGCCTTCAGTACCTGGTGCTAGTAAGTTTTTAAGACGAACATTAGCAAACGTGCCACGCATCATTACTTCGTGATTACCACGGCGTGAACCGTACGAGTTAAACTGCGCTTTATCTACGCCATTTTCTTGCAAGTATAAACCTGCTGGTGCATCTGCTTTAATAGCGCCCGCAGGAGAAATATGGTCAGTGGTTACTGAATCCCCAAGCTTAGCTAAACAACGTGCACCTTCGATAGTAGGAATACCCGGTGGTTCTACTTTCATACCATCAAAAAATGGTGCTTTTTTAATGTAGGTAGATGCGTCATCCCAATCGTAAAGTTTGCCATCTGGTATTTTAATTTGCTGCCAACGGCTATCGCCTTCGTAAACGTTAGCGTAGCTTTTTTCGAACATTTCTTTAGTTACTGTTTCTTTAACTAGGTCACTTACTTCTTTAACGCTCGGCCAAATATTTTTAAGGTAAATATCGTTACCGTTAGCATCTTGAGCCAGGGGTTCGTTGTATACGTCAATATCGGTTCTGCCCGCAATGGCGTAAGCAACAACAAGCGGAGGGGATGCTAAAAAGTTCATTTTAACATCTTGGTGAATACGACCTTCAAAGTTACGGTTACCCGATAAAATAGAGCTAACCACTAATTTATGCTTTTGAATCGCATCTGATATTTCAGTCGCTAGTGGGCCTGAGTTACCAATACAGGTAGTACAACCATAGCCAACTAAGTTAAAGCCTAAGCTTTCTAAGTCGTCCATTAAGCCGGCTTTTTCTAGGTAGTCGGTAACTACTTTAGAACCTGGAGCAAGTGATGTTTTAACCCAAGGTTTTACATTAATTCCTAACTGTTTTGCTTTTTTAGCAACCAAACCAGCAGCTAAAATTACACTTGGGTTAGAAGTATTAGTACAGCTGGTAATCGCGGCAATAACGCAAGCACCATCGTTTAGCTCAAACTCTTGTCCTTTAAATTTAACTTTAGCGGCGCCCATAAACTGCGCTTCATTAACTGGTTCATCTGGGTTTGTTGTTGGACCTTCGCCTTCGATACGAGCTTGTTCTTCATCGCTATTATCACGACGAGCCATACGTTCATCTTGAAAGTTTTTTAAATGCTGGCTAATCACTTCACCAGCCTTGTTTAGGGAAATTCTATCCTGTGGTCGTTTAGGGCCTGCAAGGCTTGGTACAACATCACCCAATTTAAGCTCGAGTGTATCGGTATAGCTAGCTTCGTCGCCATCGTTACGCCATAAACCTTGGTGTTTTGCGTAATCCTCAATGAGTTTTAGCTGCTTTTCGTCGCGGTTTGTTAAGCGAAGGTAGTTAATGGTTTCATCATCAATCGGGAAAATACCACACGTAGCGCCGTATTCTGGTGCCATATTCGCTATGGTTGCTCTATCGGCAAGTGGTAAGTCGGCAAGGCCGTCACCATAAAACTCTACAAATTTACCCACTACGCCATGGTTACGCAGTATCTCGGTTACTGTTAATACTAAATCGGTTGCGGTCGTGCCTTCAGGTAAGCGGCCGCTTAGCTTCATACCCACTACTTGTGGGATCAGTAAACTAATTGGTTGACCCAACATAGCTGCTTCGGCTTCAATGCCGCCTACACCCCAACCAAGTACACCTAAGCCATTTATCATGGTTGTGTGAGAGTCGGTACCTACGAGAGTGTCTGGGTAAGCGAATTTTTTGCCATCGCGCTCTTCATTAAAAACAACGCGTGCTAAGTATTCTAAATTCACTTGGTGAACAATACCGGTTGCTGGTGGCACTACTTTTAAATTATCAAAAGCGGTTTGTCCCCAGCGTAAAAATTCGTAACGTTCTTTATTTCGGTCGTATTCTAGTTTTGCATTTAAATCAAAAGCACCATCGTTACCATAACCATCTACTTGTACCGAGTGATCAATGACAAGCTCAGCAGGTGATAACGGGTTTATTTTTGCGGGATCTCCACCTAGTTTTTCCATTGCGTCACGCATCGCGGCTAAATCAACAATAGCGGGTACGCCGGTAAAATCTTGCATAACAACACGGGCGGGAGTAAAGGCAACTTCAGATGCAGGCTTTGCTTGAGGGTCCCAATTAAGGAGAGCTTGAATATCTTGTTCTTTTATATTTGCGCCATCTTCGTTACGAAGAAGGTTTTCAAGTAATACTTTTAAGGAAAAGGGCAATCGTTTCGCTTTGTCGCCAAGTCCTTTTAGAGAATGAATATGATATTGCTCACCATTTATTGTGAGCTGATGTTGGGTATCGAAACTATTATTCATTATTTGCCCCTTTATGAATTAGAAAAATATTTTGAAGAGTGACCTCTGTAGTGTTCGAGTTGCAAAGTACATACCAGTGTAAAAAATCGTGTTTAGAGAATGAATTTTGTACAGTTAATATAGTAGAGATGATGCTGAAAAGTTTAATTTCAAGAGATGATTTGAAAGAGGTAGGGTCAAAAGTTATTTCGACCCTTATTAATTATTGTAACCAACCTTGTTGCTTACCTTTAATACTCAAACAAAGTAAAGCAATGGCAATAATGATTACAAAAATAGGCATAAATACAGCACTTGCGCCAAGTAGCTCAATACTGTTTATGACCACAAAATTATAATATTGCTGAATTAAAATAGCGCCGAGCGATAGCGCAAAAGTAGGTGTTGCCAGCGCGTTTTTAGCAAGTAAAAACAGACAACCAAAAGTGCTTCCAAATACAGCTATAGCAAATGCAATGGTTGACCAAATAGGAATGTTAGAGTAGGCAGTTTGTTGATCTAGTGGAAGTTTACCTATCATTTCGGGTGTCATCATCATGTGCATAGCAAATGCAATAACGCCAAGTAAGTTCCATATTAGTGCCGCCCATACAACTGGCTTAAACCAATTTTTAGGTGTTTTAACAGACATTTTATAACCTTGTTTTTATTATTATTAACTAGGTTATTAAAGAGTAAAAAGGCCAACTATACAAGTTGACCTTTTTATATAAAAAGAGGGCTTTTAAATGCTTAACCAAATGAAATAGGACGACGACCTGTTTTATCATCTACTTTTGGTTTTTTAGTTCGCTTGCGCTTACTTTTAGCTGGCTGATTTGTTGGTTGTGGTGCAGCTTGCTTTGACTCTGCCTGAGTTTGTACCGCAGGTTTTTCTGCAGGGGTTGCATCTTCACTTAGCGCAAGTTTAAAAAATTCGCCATCAAATTCTAATACATCGCCACTGTATAATTTTTTCCGCTTTATTGTACAAATTTCATGGTTAACACCCACATAGCCTTCGGTAATTAGGTTTTTAGCTTGGCCGCCACCTTCAACTAAGTTTAGTACTTTTAATAATTTACAAAGCTCAATCGGCTCTTCTTCTAATTCTATTTCTATGTATTCTTCGTTCATATTTGCTCTCGGTGGGGTAACGCACAAGCTGTAGTATAAAGGCTTGCAGCTACTTTTGCACCAAAGCAAGTGACTTTCGTTAATTGTAATACGTAAATAGTTATGAAATTTTTTATGTATTTTATCTGTCTTTAAAAAAACTGAAGCAATTGAAGAGTAACCTTTGCAGCAGTTAATTTTACGTATGGCCTGCTAATTGCTAAAACTTTGGCGGATTAAATAGTTTTCATTAAATGGAGTAGGAAATGGGCGTAAGATTAGCAATGAAAAAAGAGCTAATGGGATTAGACAATTCAGGTATGTTAACTGCTGACGATGTTAGAGAGCACCTTGCTAATTCTGTAAAAAAGCAAGCTGATCAAGATGAACGCGGTTTTTCTGTAATTTCAAAGTTCAATGATACCCATAGCCGTTTAGTTAGTGGTGATGCCACGAGAAAAACAAAACTCGAGTTTGAACGACATCGTTTATTTAAAGAAGTTTTATATACTCGAAAAAGTGTTGATGCTTGGTTAGATAGCCAAACAAATTAAATTGCTATAAATAGTTACCTTTAATAGACTACAAGCGTAATCAAAAGGGGTAACTATGAAAAATGGAATTTTAATGTGTGTGTTGGCATTACCATTAGCTGCGTGCCAACAACCTACCGTGTATGTATTTAGTGAAAACTTGCAAGATGAACAGAGCAATCAGCTCGATGCTGCGCTAAAAGCACAATCGCTCCCTTATGAATATGTACCGCTGGCAATCCCATCAGAGTTTGGTGAGGCTACATTACTCTTATCAAGTGACAAAATTTACCCAAAAGAGACTGAGCAGTTAGCTACTATTATGCAGGGGCTAGGTTACGAGCCACAAGTTAACTATACAACGCGTTCAAATCATTTTTATGGTGATGGCAATATAGGCTTTTATCTAAAAAATGCAGTGGCGGGTACAACCTTTGTTATGCCTAAAAAGTTACGAACAACTCAATGCAGCGAAGACAAGTACAATGATTTACTCGTCACATTTACAGATAAATATGCTGACTTTACCTTACCCAGTGGCGCTGTTGTAAGGTTAGGTTGGGAGTTTTTATACGGTTACGTTGTCATTTATTACAAAAATTATTCGCAAACATACAGTCACTCACAACCACTTATAAATACGCCCTTTGGCGCCAAACCATCTGATACTTACAGGTTTACAGCTCACGTTAATAACCCCAGCTGGCTTGATTGCTCACTACAAATTATTTATATGGACTGAACTAACCGTGAGTTTCTATATGCTCGCTTAGTTTGGCAATGCGCAGACTCATACCTTCTATAATTCGGTCTTTAATTTTTTCGCGGATAACATTAGGTAAGCGGGTGAGTGCTTCAGGGGTAATAGCGAGGACTATACTGTCGGTTTTAGCGCGAGCACTAGTACTACGCTCTCGGTTATTTATAAAGGCACCTTCACCTATAAATTCACCGGGCTCTATAGTGCCAAGTTCTAGCAAATGATTATGTTTAAATACTAATAACGCGCCGCTAAGTACAATGTACAAACGTTTGTCGTTATCGTATTGCTTAAATAAAAATTGATGCTGGCTTACTAAATACAACAGTCCGAACGACTCTAATAAGACTTGGCGCTCGCTGAGCGTAAATTCTTTAAAAAAGTGCAGCCTGTTTATAATTTCCATTTGTTTAAACAAAGGAATATGTTCGATTAGCTTCATCAATAACCAAATGTGTTAAAAGCGTTTAATCAGCTAATATTGCGCTCTTTTAATTTTCGGGTCAACGTGTTGCGTCCCCAACCAATTTTTATAGCAGCATCTTGCTTATGACCAGAACAATTAGCCAGTGCGGTTTTAATTAAGCGAGTTTCTAGCTGGGCTTGAATGTCAGGCCAAATATTTTCTTTGCCTTGTTTAAGCTCTTGATTAAGCCATTGCTGAAACGCATCTAGCCAATCACCTTCTTCCTGGGTTGGCGAAGCATCCAGAATCTCCGGCGGTAAGTCTTGCTCGCTTACAAGCTCACCCGGTGCCATTACAGTAAGCCAGCGACAGGTGTTTTCTAATTGGCGTACATTGCCTGGCCAATTAAATAAGCGTAATTGCTCAGTTGCCTTAGGGCTCAGCACTTTGCTTTCTACTTGTAGCTCTTTAGCGCTTTTATGTAAAAAGTGTTGCGATAAGCTTTCTATATCTTCAGTACGCTCTCGAAGAGCAGGTAAACGTAGGCGCACAACATTAAGACGATGAAATAAATCATCCCTAAACTTGCCCTGTTTAACTAAATCTTCAAGGTTTTGGTGCGTAGCCGCAATAATACGCACATCTACTTTTATACTTTGATGGCCACCAACGCGATAAAACTCACCATCGGCAAGAACGCGTAATAAACGTGTTTGTACATCAAGTGGCATATCACCAATTTCATCTAAAAATAGTGTGCCGCCATTGGCTTGCTCAAAGCGGCCTTTACGCACGCTGTCGGCGCCCGTAAATGCGCCTTTTTCGTGGCCAAATAACTCTGACTCAACAAGCTCTTTTGGAATGGCTGCCATGTTAAGTGCAATAAATTGATTTTCTTTACGTGGGCTATGATTGTGCAGCGCACTGGCGACAAGTTCTTTACCTGTTCCAGATTCGCCATTTATTAATACGCTCATGCTAGAGGCCGATAGTTTACCTATCGCTCTAAACACTTCTTGCATTGCGGGCGCTTCACCAATTATGTGGGCACTTTTTGGTGGAGCTTGCTTTCGCTTAGTTTTTTTAGTGGAGTTTGCTCTGCATGCGCTTTCGACTAGCGCCACTGCTTCGTTTAAATCAAACGGCTTAGCAAGGTATTCAAAAGCACCTTTTTGGAATGCATTTACAGCTGAGTCTAAATCTGAGTGCGCAGTCATTATAATAACCGGCAGCCCAGGGTTTTGCTCTGCAATAAGTTCAAGCAACGCCATACCATCCATACCAGGCATTCGTACGTCAGAAACTAAAACAGTAGGTTGGCTAAACTTTAGTGCGCTTAGTACATCTTGCGCATTAGCAAAGCTCTCTGTGTTAAACCCTGCACGGGTTAGTGCTTTTTCAAGTACAAATCGAATAGAAGCATCATCATCTACAAGCCAAACTGTTTTCATGCAAACTCCAAACATTAATCTGCAAAGGGCAGATAGATATTAAATTCAGTATGTCCAGGCCAGCTATCACATTCTATATAGCCATCATGTTGATCTATCAGTGTTTGCGCTATTGAGAGTCCTAACCCAGAGCCACCTTCTTTATTGGTGATCATAGGGTAGAACAGTGTTTCGCGTACACTGGGATCAATACCTGGTCCGTTATCAGATATTTGGATCAACAAGGCTTTTTTAGGTGCTTTACCTGGGCGACGATGTTGATGATTAATGCGGGTTTTTATTGTTATTTCACCGCCATCTACAAGCGCCTGTTGGGCATTTCGAACAATGTTTAATACCACTTGCTGAATTTTGCCTTGATCAATGTATACATCAGGAATACTCGGGTCGTAATCTTTAACTAAGCTAATGTTAGAACAATTATCTAACGTACTTAGCCTTGCAACTGATTCAAGTGATTGATGTATATTGCCATACGATTTTTGCGGAAGTTGATTGGGCCCCAAAAGCCTATCTACTAGTTCGCGTAATCGGTCGGCTTGCTCAATGATGAGCTCAGCACATTGATCTCTTTCTTGTTGATCAACCTCATACTGCAATAACTGCGCCGCTCCGCGAATTCCACCTAAAGGATTTTTAATTTCGTGAGCTAAGCCTCTAATTAGGTTTCGGGCAGCTTGATATTGATGCATTTGATTAGACGCTTGGTCGTGCTTAATTTCGTCATCGGTTTGGCGCCACTCAAATAAAATATAAAGCGAGCCATTAAACTTAATTTGTCGTGTACTTACGGCTACTTTTGCATGGCGAGAATCGCTAAAAACCACGTCAGCTCTATGCTGCTGGCAATCTACGCCTTCAACTAATGAGTATTGTTCTATACGCTGTAAATCGATTGAATGGTAGTTAAAAAGGCTATCAAACGGTTGTTCTAACAAGCGCTTATTACCAAGGCCAAGCAGCTCGCTGGTACTGGTATTGGCATATACAACGGTGAAGTTTTTATCAAGTAGCATGATAGCGGTTGTTTGATTTTGCCAAATGGCATCGAGTAGCTCAGGGCTAAAGTTTTTATTATTAATCATAGCTGCACCATTTTAGTGCGTGGATGTTTGCAAGCAAGTTATATGGTTAAATACACTGCTGCACGTTTAGTAATGCCCCAATTTAGTTACCTAGGTTTAGCCCTTTTCGGTGCATAAAAAATATGCAGGGTTCGCTTGTAGCAATAACTTGGTTTTTACTATTAAAAAGCTTTAATTGTAGTGTGTGCTGACCACGTTCTACATCTCTAATTGCAAAGGTTGAGCTGTCACTGGCTGGGCCGTGTGCTTTACCATCAATAAAAAGTTGTATAGTAAAACCAGTTTCAAAGCGTGGTTTTATTCGGCTAGTTACATAAACAGTGCCGGTATTTTCACGAATAGTCTGGTTATGATCAGGTGAGGAAATAGCAATACTAAAGGCCGCTTGTTGAGGCTGAGGTTGCTCGTCAAAAATGTCAGTATTTGTTGCAGGCATATTAAGATCTTGGCTGGTGAGCTTTACTTCTTGGGCCCCTTTATGAGGGGTGTCTGAGAACACTAATACGCCATTTTTATCTTTCCAAGCGTATATTTTTGTTTCACCGGCATAACCATAATTACTTAATCCTAAAGTAATTAATAGTAATAAAATCTTGTTATTCACTCTGCAGCCCTGCATTTTTATCGGTAACTTAACTTTAGTGGAGATTGACTAATTTTACCATTAAAAAAGCCCGCAAAGCGGGCTTGAGAACACACATATTTTTTACAGCTTAATTAACAGCTGTAGTACATTTCAAACTCAACTGGGTGAGTTGTCATGTTAAGCTTTTCAACTTCTTTAGACTTAAGTTCGATGTAAGCATCGATTAAGTCATCAGTGAATACGCCACCTTGAGTTAAGAATTCACGGTCTGCGCTAAGTGCAGATAGTGCTTCGTCAAGTGATGCTGCAACAGTTGGAATTTCTGCTGCTTCTTCAGCTGGTAAGTCGTATAAATCTTTATCCATAGCATCGCCAGGATGGATCTTGTTTTTGATACCATCAAGGCCAGCCATAAGCATTGCTGAGAAAGCAAGGTATGGGTTAGCAGTTGGATCCGGGAAGCGTACTTCAATACGACGACCTTTTTCAGATGGAACCACTGGGATACGGATTGATGCAGAACGGTTACGTGCAGAGTATGCAAGCATAACTGGTGCTTCAAAACCTGGTACTAAACGTTTGTACGAGTTAGTAGACGCATTTGCAAAAGCGTTAATTGCTTTAGCATGCTTGATGATGCCGCCAATGTAGTAAAGTGCATCTTCAGAAAGGCCGCCGTACTTATCACCAGCAAAAAGGTTTACACCATCTTTAGCAAGTGACTGGTGACAATGCATACCAGAACCGTTATCACCAACAACTGGCTTAGGCATAAACGTTGCTGTTTTACCGTATAAGTGAGCCATGTTATGGATAACATATTTCATTTCTTGAATTTCATCCGCTTTTAATACCATTGTATTAAAGCGAGTAGCGATTTCGTTTTGACCTGCTGTTGCTACTTCGTGGTGATGTGCTTCTACTACTTGGCCCATTTCTTCTAGAACTAGACACGTAGCTGAACGCCAATCTTGGAAGTCATCAACTGGAGCAACTGGGAAGTAACCGCCTTTAACACCTGGACGGTGACCAGTGTTGCCATCTGCATATTCTTTATCTGAGTTCCAAGCAGCTTGCTTAGAATCAATTTTGTACATAGAACCAGACATATCTGATTTGTATTTAACATCGTCAAATACGAAAAATTCTGGCTCAGGGCCAAATAAAACAGTGTCTGCAATGCCTGTAGAACGCATGTAATCTTCAGCACGCTTAGCAACAGAACGCGGGTCGCGCTCATAGCCTTGTAGTGTAGAAGGCTCTACTACGTCACAACGTAAAATTAATGTCGCTTCTTCAGTGAAAGGGTCTAGTTTGATTGACTCAGGAACTGGCATTAATACCATGTCTGATTCGTTTATGCCTTTCCAGCCTGCAATTGAAGAACCGTCGAACATTTTACCGTCTTCGAAAAAATCTTCATCAACTTGGTGATGAGGAATCGATACATGTTGCTCTTTACCCTTAGTGTCAGTAAAGCGTAAATCAATGAACTTGACGTCATTTTCTTTAATAAAATCTAAAACCGATTGTGACATGTGTCCTCCAACTATTGGGTTTTGTTATTGCTGCATAATTGCTTTGGTATTTACTAAGCTGATTTTGTGCCATTATTGTAACTGGCTGTTTATAAATTAAAAAAATATCATTGCATCAAAATGGAATATATAAACGCACCATGTTGGTGCGTAAATATTCCATTTTAGTGCAAAATTTACAGAGCGTAATTTGTTGTTAATTTAATCAGCTGAAATTAGCATAACCTAAATGTAAAAGAGTAACAAAAAGATCGGAAAAATAGCCAAAAAGACTGTTTTTCAAAAAAATATTGAAATTTAATTCATATAATTGTCATATATAAAACAGATACTTAGTAAAAGTATTGAGAAAGTTTTAAAATATGTATTGGATAAACTTTCATCCATGTCATTAATGAGGGATAATATGCGCCCTTTTAAATCCTATGCTGGGACATCTCGCGAAAGCGTGGATGAGTGCGTAGATCTTGCAGGATCATTGAGAATTTAATTTCTCTGAGTAAATATATGAGCATCGAAAAGTTAAGAAATATAGCGATTATCGCGCACGTTGACCACGGTAAAACAACTCTGGTTGACAAACTACTTGAGCAATCAGGTACATTAGAAACACGCGGCGGTAACGAAGAGCGCGTGATGGACTCAAACGACATTGAGAAAGAACGTGGTATTACCATTTTGGCTAAAAACACAGCCATCTCTTGGAACGACTACCATATCAATATCGTAGATACTCCGGGACACGCCGATTTCGGTGGTGAAGTTGAACGCGTACTTTCGATGGCTGACTCAGTATTATTACTTGTTGATGCTCAAGAAGGTCCAATGCCACAAACGCGTTTCGTTACGCAAAAAGCATTCGCGCAAGGCTTAAAGCCAATCGTAGTTATCAATAAAATTGATAAGCCAGGTTCACGTCCTGATTGGGTTATGGATCAAATCTTTGATTTATTCGACAACCTTGGCGCAACTGACGAACAGTTAGACTTTAAAGTAATCTACGCTTCAGCTATCAACGGCTGGGCAACACTAGATTTAGACGAGCCATCAGACAACATGGAACCTATGTTCAAGATGATCGTTGACGAAGTATCACCACCGGATGCAGATCCTGAAGGTGACTTCCAAATGCAAATTTCTCAACTAGATTACAACTCTTATGTTGGTGTAGTTGGTATTGGTCGTATTAAACGTGGTTCTGTTGCTCCTAACCAACAAGTTACTATTATCAGTGCTGATGGCACTACACGTAATGGTAAAATTGGCGCAGTACAAAGCTACCTAGGTCTTGAACGTATCGAAACTGACAGAGCTTACGCTGGTAACATCGTAACTGTAACAGGTATTGGTGAGCTTAAGATTTCTGATACAGTTTGTTTCCCAGGAAACGTTGAAGCATTACCACCACTAAGTGTTGATGAGCCAACTGTAACAATGACATTCTCTGTAAATAACTCACCTTTCTGTGGTAAAGAAGGTAAGTTTGTAACGTCACGTAATATCCGTGAACGTTTAGACAAAGAATTAGTACACAACGTAGCACTTCGCGTTGAAGATACTGGTAGCCCAGATAGCTTCCGTGTTTCTGGTCGTGGTGAATTACACCTAGGTATCTTAATCGAGAACATGCGTCGTGAAGGTTACGAGCTTTCAGTTTCTCGTCCGGAAGTTATCTTACGTACTGTAGATGGCGTTCTAGAAGAACCGTTTGAAACAGTTACTATTGACTGTCAAGACGAGCATCAGGGTTCTGTTATGGAACAAGTTGGCCTACGTAAAGGTGAGCTTACTAACATGACTCCAGATGGCAAAGGCCGTATGCGTTTAGATTTCATGATCCCTAGCCGTGGTTTAATTGGTTTCCAAACTGATTTCATGACGCTTACTTCGGGTTCTGGTCTTATGTACCATACGTTCGATCATTACGGTCCTCACAAAGGTGGCGACATCGGTGTTCGTAAGAACGGCGTAATGATTGCAAATGCAACTGGTAAAGCACTTACTAACGCATTATTCAACTTACAAGAACGCGGCCGTTTATTCATCGGTCACGGTGTTGAAGTATACGAAGGTATGGTTATCGGTATTCATAACCGTGATAACGACCTTACAGTTAACGCCCTTAAAGGCAAGCAGTTAACTAACGTACGTGCATCTGGTACTGATGAAGCGCAAACGCTTTCTCCACACCTTAACTACTCACTTGAGCAAGCGCTTGAGTTCATCGATGATGACGAGCTAGTTGAAGTAACTCCACTAAACATTCGTATTCGTAAGCGTTACCTTACAGAAAACGAACGTAAACGTGCAGGTCGTGGACCTAAAGCATAATCTATTAATTTAGAATTATGATTTTAAAAGCCGCTGTATTGAAAAATACAGCGGCTTTTTTGTGTTTTGAAAACAAGAGCTGTAGGCTATAAGTCGTCAGCTGACAGTATTTAGCTCAAAATTACATAGCTACTGTTTTGTGATGAAATTTCCATAATATATTTACCTCTAAAAGCGCAGCGCCTCTTAACCTCTTTGTGAATAATTTACTTAAAGATCTTTTGCACAAGGAGAAGGGAATGAGAAGAGAAAGAGAGAGCTGAAACAGCCGATAATGCAAAGTATCAGTGTTTGTTGGTGGGATTTTTTTGCGTTGGGTTTCGCTTCGCTCAACCCAACATACGTGTTCAATTATTTTATTGGTAGTTACTTACTTTTTAGGGAGTAGGGTGATTTTGCCAAATACGTCAGCATCTATAAACCCACGGTTTCTGTCGCCGTTTACTGGCTGTACTTCGTGTGAGCCCATAAAGTGCTCGCGCACGTCACTGCCATCGTTATCACAGTACGCTAGCATAAAACCTATTACTTGTTTTGGCGTTAGGGTAAGCGGAATGTTATTAGCTCCTTCTTTATAATCATTAGGGTAGAGTTTTATCGCTACTTCCCAGGTAATATTAAAGGGCGCGGTGGTGTTGCGCTTCCAGTTACTAACTAGGTGGTCAGTATACAAATGAGCTTTTTTATCAGGTCCGTAATCGGCGGCTTGGTTATCAAGGCCAATATGGTACGCCAAAGCGGTGTGATTAAATTGATGATTTCCGCCTGATGCATCGCTATCAATAAATACTTCAAGCGCATCGTCATCCCAATATTTATACGTTGGATCGGCGTGTGTATCTATTAAAACGTCATCCACAATATCGGCTTGTAGGTATAAATAGTTTTGATCCCACAGTAAGCGATAACGCCCTTTAAAGTCGGCATCGTTTGATGGCAGTGTGCCATCCATTAAATAAGGCATATCGTGCCAAGCGGCTTTATCCCACGCACTTTCTGATAGGCCATCAATAGTAATTGGAGTTGATGTATGTTCAACATCAATGGCCATTGCAGGCGTGCTTAATAAAAAGCTTAAGGCGAGTGCTAATTTTTTCATTAATTTCTCAATTTTATTGTGGATTTGTCTTAATGTAATAACAATCTTAAAACAGCTAAGTAAATAGTTATAGTGAAATACTTTCGCCTTCGTTTAAAATATACAGCGGTACTTTTGAATCCATTTTATTGTACATATGCAATAAGCGCAGCAAGGCAGAGTGGCTAGTATGGTCACCCATTTTCCAACTTGAGTTACCGTATCCCCACGGTATCATTACTTTGCAGTTAAGCTCTTGTGCTGCGTTGAGCGCATCCTCTGGTGTGGTGTGGACGTAACGATAAAATTTACCACTTTCTTTACTGTAGTAAGATGCGATTGGTATTAAGCACACATCTATATCGCCATATTTTTGCTGTATATCTTTAAAGTGTTTTGAGTAGCCCGTATCGCCTGCAAAAAATAAGGTACTGCCGTTTTGTTCAAGCAGCCAGCCATTCCATAAGTCTTTATTGTTATCTTCGTAAATAAAGGGCACCAATACACGAGCGCTAAAATGATGAGCTGGCACGGCATTAATAATTAAGTCGTCAATGTTGGTTGTTGAGTACCACGGCATTTCGCTAATATTAAAACCACCGGTAGGGAAGTTGTCGGCCATCCCGAGTGGTGTTAAATAGCGAGGTTTATTGCCAATGCTTTGTATGTCGGCTTTATTAAAGTGATCGTAATGAATATGTGAATACATTACCGCATCAATATTTTCCAGTTCTTGCTCACTAGGCCAAGCGCCTGCTTTACGATAAATACCACCGCCGAGTTTAAAGCCAAGTGCGACTGGAGAATCAAACTGATTTTTTACCGGATCAAACAGCACACTTTGACCATTTGGGGTGTTAATTACAAAACTAGCGTGACCAAGCCAGCGTACGGTATAGCCGGTGCTAAGCTGTGGTTTAGTTTGCAGGCCTTGGTACTGGCAGTTTTCGCTGCCGGTTTTGCATAGTAAGTCTGGATGGGCTGGGTAGCAGTTTTCAGTACAGCTAGTGGGATATGTTTTTTCACCTGTGTATAAATTTTTATAACGACCGCTCTTATCATTAATAACAACAACTGAGTCAGAGCTGGTAATACGATTAATATTATTAGGTGCACCGCAGGCCGTTAATATACATAAGAGCATTGTTGCGATTAAAAAGCGTTTCATTGTAAATCCCTTTTAGCATTCCCTTTAACATAAAAAAGCCTGCAATTAAGCAGGCTTGTTAAAGTAACAAATGATTAGCCAGCGCTATTCATTTGTTCAATAAATTTGTTTGAATCGGCAATCGATTTGTTCATGTCGTTCATCAACAATTGAATATCGCGCTTAAGGTTAGTGAATTCACCTTTAATAGCCGATACCGCTTGTGCATTTAAGTTATGCTTTAGGTATAAAACGTTATCATGAAGCGAGGTTAATACTGGCTCCATTTTACTCTCTGCGCTGCGCATTGAGCGTAATAGCTGATCAAATTGACGCTTAGTCGCGGTTAGCTTTTTGCTGCTTTCACGTTTAAGTGATGCGCTTTTGTATTGCTCTAGCTCATCGGCCCACTCATCAAATAGCGCTTCTGCCACGTTTTCTACTTTATTGATGTTAGTTGAGACTTCGTTAGCGGCATTTAAGCTCGACTCGTAATCGTCGTTTAATTGATTGTAAGTGTCTTGTAGTTCGCCACCATTAAAATCGATTAGAGTAGTTAAGCGCTCAAGTGCCGATTTAAATTCTTCTTGTGACTCTTGCTGCGAGTCTTTGGTTTCTTCTACGCGGTCAATAAGAATATCGCGTTTGTGAACACCGACTTTTTCCATTGCAGAATAATAAGCTGATTGGCAGCCAGTTAAAGTAAGTGTTACTACAAGCATTGAAACACTGAGTAATGTTTGTTTTTTCATTTGAATTCCTGTTTACGAGCGTTAGTGCTGTAAATTATGGCGCTGATTGTTATTATAATCAAAACTATATAAGCACAAGTCAATTGTATGAATGATAAGCTCTCACATTACAAACAGCAAGTTAAGTCCTTTATACGCCAGCAACCTGGTTGGTGGATGCAGTATTTTAATCGTTGTATAGACGATCAAATAACGGTTAATGCAGGTTACCTTGCTTACGTAACCCTTCTTTCTTTAGTGCCATTAATTGCGGTGGGTGTTGCTATATTTTCAGCCTTTCCGGGCTTTGAATCTACTCGCATGGAAATTGAGAGCTTTTTGTTTACCAACTTTGTCCCTACCTCTACCGATGTTATTAGAGAGCATATTAGCTCCTTTGCGGGCAATGCCAACCAAATGACGGCGGTAGGTATTGGCTTTTTAGCTGCAATAGCCTTGCTGTTAATACGTAATGTAGATGCCACATTAAACCGAATTTGGCGAATTAAGAAAAAGCGCCCAATGATGATCTCATTTGCTGTGTACTGGATGGTTTTGAGCTTAGGGCCTATGTTGCTCGGTGCCAGTATTGGTGTTACCTCTTATATTGTATCTTTGGTGTCGTTTGCTGATCAGGGTATTCCTGGGTTTAGCGGGTTTTTGTTAAAGCTATTGCCGTATGGAATTTCGATGGTGGGCTTTATTATGCTCTACACCTTAGTGCCTAATACGCGGGTGTCGTTTAGAGCGGCAATACCTGGCGCTTTTTTTGCGGCACTTTTATTTGAGCTGACTAAAAAGGGGTTTGCTCTTTATATTAGCCATTTTCCGTCATACGAAGTTATTTATGGCGCAGTAGCAACCATTCCTATTTTGTTTGTATGGGTGTATTTGTCGTGGGTAGTTGTTTTGCTTGGCGCTGAATTTACTGCGTGTATTAGCCCAAATGATATTCCAGAAACACCAGAGCTTGAACTAGAAGATGATGAACCAGCAATAAAGGACACAGTTTAAATGCAAGGTTTAATACAACGTGTAAAGCATGCCAAAGTAGAAATTAACAACCAAGTAGTAGGTGAAATTAGCCAAGGTATATTGTTGTTGCTGGGCGTTGAAAAACACGACGACAAACAAACGGCCGATAAGCTTTTACACAAGGTAAGTAATTATCGTATTTTTACTGACGAAAACGACAAAATGAACTTAAGCCTTAAAGATATTAAAGGTGAGTTACTTGTTGTTTCGCAATTTACGCTAGCGGCTGATACTAAAAAGGGTATGCGCCCTAGTTTTTCATCTGCGGCAACGCCAAGCCAAGCTAACGAGCTTTACGAATACTTTGTAGCTCAAGCTAAAGAGTTGGGGCTTACAATAGCCACAGGTGAGTTTGGTGCCGATATGCAAGTAAGCTTGTGTAACGATGGGCCCGTTACGTTTAACTTATCTGTTTAAGTTTTTGGTTACCACGACAATATGATTTACATAGCCCGTAATTTTTTGCGGGCTAATATTACAACCAAATACATCGAGTAATAGCTGCTGAAGTTGTTTTAATTGCGACTCATGCTGCGATAAAAAGTTAATAAATAGCACGCCGTTGTTATTTAAAGCCGAGTAGATTTTTTTATAAAATGCCTCTTCAAATAAAAATCGAGGCGCGTCTATTTGGCTAAATAAATCTAGAATAATCCAATCAATATTTTGCACACTTTCTAAAATCTGTTGCGCATCGGCGCACAGCAGTTGCTCATTCTTATTTGACGAAAAAAACTGGGTATAGCAATCAATAATATCGGCGTTTTTTTCAACCGATGTTATTTGTGCTTTAGGGTATTTGTGTTGTAAATAGTTACGAATTGCACCGCCGCCAAGGCCGAGTTCTAACACTTTTTGTGGCGGCTTAAGAGTCTGCCAGTGCTTATCTAGGTACAATAAGTGTGGAAAAAGTAATGAATCCGGGCTATTTGAATCAATAACAGATTGAAGAGTATCGTTAATAAGTAACCAGCGTAACTGCTCGTGCTCACGTACTTGAATGTGATCGCCACTGCATTTATGCCAATAGATTAACTGACCAATGCTGTGGCTATTTTCAATAAATTGATCGCTCAGCAAACCCGTCAGTGAATTTATATAATTGATTTTTTCAGTCATATCCTCAGCATAAACTAGCAACGTTAAAGCGCAATGGCCTTTGTCATTATTTTTTTTCGTTATTTTACAGCCATCACCAAAGTCGTATTTGCAGTTTTTTTAAGATGGAGTATGGTATTTGCCATAATAATGCCAATCAATTTAATTATTTTATTTTTTTAGCTTGGTAGATAACCAATACTATTAGTATAGCGCCGTAGCCTTCTTTTGACTTTTATTTACGGCTTATATAACAACAGGAGTATGTATGTTTCAGGTAAGCACCCCACAAAGTAGCGAAGATTGGCAAGCGTATTACCAATTGCGTTGGCAGGTATTACGCGCGCCTTGGGGCGAGCCTCGAGGCTCTGAACAAGACGATATGGAACAAGACTCTGAGCATCGCTTTATAAAAAATAAAGAAGGCGAAGTGCTTGGTGTAGCACGTTTGCACTTTAACAGTCATGAGCAAGCACAAGTGCGCTACATGGCAGTTGCAGAGGGTAATCGTAATCAGCATATTGGTAGTCGTTTGCTTCATGAGCTTGAAAAAATAGCATGGACACAAAATGCCGATGAACTGGTTTTGTTTGCACGCGAACGAGCGCTTGAGTTTTATAAACGCCACGGTTACGAATTAAAAGAAAAAGCGCACTTAGCGTATGGCGATGTACAACATTTTAAAATGGTAAAGCAAAAACCGTGTGAGCCAGGCTGGTTCCGCCATCCTAATTGGACGCAAGTGCTACAAAATACGTGGCGTGAGTCTATTCCAATTAGTGACGCGATGGGTATTAAGGTAGAAAGCTATACCGATTGGCAATTTACAACCAGCGCCGACCTAGACGCTAACTTAAACCTACATAACACCATGTTTGCAGGCTCTATTTATAGCTTGGCCACGCTAACAGGTTGGGGCGCTACGTACTTAGCACTTAAAGAAGCTGGGCTTGAAGGTAATATTGTATTAGCCGATGCTAACATTAAGTACTTAAAGCCGCTTACTACCGACCCACGTGGTTGTGTTGATATACAAACCTGTAAGGGCAAGTTAAGCGATTTAGAAACCGACGGTAAAGCAAGTTACGTAGTGCCTGTAACTATTTACGATGGTGATAACGTGGTTGCAGAATTTGAAGGGCAGTTTGTAGTAAAAAAATAACTGTTTAGCTGTTCAAAACACAAAAAAGCCAAGCGATGCTTGGCTTTTTTGTGCGTAAAACTTAGGGAAGTATTACAGCAGATCGGTTAATAATATACCTACACCAATACGTTCTACATCCGCATTGTAATCAATTAAGCTTTCGCCATAACCGTTAAAGTATTGTGCATAACCACGAACGCGGCCCCATAAAGGAAACGACCAGTCGAGTTGAATTGCACCACGATTATCTGAATTTAAGTTGTTACGTGTCATAAAGCTAAATTCATGGTCATGAAAACGATACGCGCCGCTAAACTCAAAGTAACCCATGTATTTATATATGTCTGGGTTGTCGTCGCCATTGGCTTCTAAAATATCTTCTTTTTCGTCCTCAGCTATTCGGTACCAAGGTTTAAAGCTAAAAACAAAGCCTCTGTTTTCCCAGATAAAGTCTGCATAAATACGGTTCCACGAACGTGAGTTTGGTTGGCTTCGACCATTTGATTGATGCGAAATACCTAATGCGATTGCCATTTCGTCGCCCCATAATACGTTTTCTGGGTCGAGGTAATTTATCCAAAATATCTCTGGTTCGTAGTTGGTTTCACGAAATGGAGAAGAAATTTCTGAGTTATAAATCTGCCAATATGATTGCAGTGTAAAGCCAAAAAATATGGCTTGGTCTTTATCCGAAAAATCATCGTAAAGAGGCACTTTTATCGATAGCTGGTATTTTGCTTCTAAGTTGTCGAGCGGTTCACCGTCGTTATCGTCGGTTAGTGCATCAAAGCCATCAAATGGGCGATCGTTTGGGTGTGATACGTACGAAAGAGGTAAAATATAGTTACGCTTATGTGGCGTAATTACATTTCTATTTTTTTTACCTACTTCTTCACGAGCTTGGCGTTTATCAAGCGCGGTAAGTTGTTTGTTTTCTTCAAGAGCTGAACACTTTTTACGAAGATCGTCTAATGTTTGTTTACCATCTCCGCCAATTACCTCATTTAAAATACACTGCTTTACAAGTTCGATGTCGTTGTCTTGCTCATTTGTAGCAACTTCTTCTTGTGCGAAGGTAGCTGTACTTATTAAGGCAGAAAGTGTGATCCAGTGGCGCCAGCTCATTGTAATTCCTTGTGGGTTCGGGTTGTGTTGTATGCGTTAATTTAATTATAACGTCTTTTTACATATGTAACGGTGAACTTTTACTGAATTTGTATTTATAACAAGGACATTACGTATACAAAGTAAATATAGATCAGAAAAAAGCGGCCTAGGCCGCTTTTTTAATGCAAATTAACTATTTTAGTTAATTTATACCAATTTTATTAAAAACATGATCATTCTAGCGTATTAAATAACTCACTAACTACGTTAAAAATTATTCATATAGAACAAGTATGTACCATAATTTTAGCCTTGTTATTAAGCTATTTCCTTATCGCTATAATAGATTACTAATTTAATGCAATTGGTATTACTCTCACGCAATGAGAAGGGTGAGCTAAAGCTCAAATACGTTAGTAAAAAACTTATAAAGCTCGGTGCCTTGGTTAACACTCGCTGAGGCAAAGTGCAAAATGGCAATTGCATCGCAATCGAGAGTAAGTGTTTGCAGTGGTTGCTCGCTTAAGTAGCGCTCCATGCGTAAAATATTAGCAATAGGCTCACCGGCTTTAATGTGCCCACCAAGTGGGGCTAAGTATTCAACCATGCCGCCAATAGGGGCGTAATAAGCAAAGTAGTCATCTAAATTACATGCATAGCGAGTCATATTGGCTGGCGTATGCGGCGCGTTTTGCAGTACGCCTTTGTGATTTAAGTAACTTAAAATGCTGTTAGCATCGTTTAGTGCTTCTTTTAAGTCTATTTTTTCTTGGCTGCCTAGCTCTACAGTAAATGCTTCTACAGGTATTGATAATTCACGACCTTGCTCGCTAAGTGCATCACTCAAATGCCACCATGGGCAAAAGTTAGCTTCATCCATAGCTCCGTCAAAATCACTAGGAATAAGCAGTACATGTTCAATATTAAAGTAAAGCGCGCTGTCGGTTGCATAGGTTGGGCAGTACAAATGCTTGCTTGAAATAGGACCTGTGTGTAAATCGAGTACTATATCAGCCTGATGAGCGAGCTTTTGTAGGTTAAGTGCAATGCGTTTACCCGTATTAAGTAAATAAGCCGGGCCGTTAAGTTTGCTGTCTACATCGTCAATAAGCGCCTGTTTGAAGTTACTTTTTAATGTAGCGTCGTCATACTGGGTATGATTTTGTGCAAACTGTGCCACTAAATTTTTATTGTAGTGATACATGCGATTCCAATTAGTGCCCGTAATTGGATCGAACCTGCCAAGGGTAAACTCGCCAGATTTTTGATTACAACCAATCGGATTTGCATAAGGTACAAGGGTAATATCGCCACTAAGGTTAAGATGCTTTAATTGCTCAAGTAGCTGAAAAATAACAGCGTTGCCTTGTACTTCAGCGCCATGCATATTGGCCTGAACATAAACACTAGGCCCTGTGCCATCACCTTTTAAACGATACACCGGAATTGTAAGTGGTAAGCCGTTTGCAACTTCCCCTACTACAATGTTCTCTTGGCTGATGTGTGTTGTATTACTCATGCTTATTACCTTAAGTAGTGGCTGGCATTTTCGGCTTGGCGAACACAGGTAAGTTCACCGTTTTGCAATGTGTACTCGCCGGCGAGCTCGTGGCATAAAAAATACGGCATACTTTCGGTAAAGCCGTAAGCACCGCACTGGCTAAACACTAGCCAGTCGTGCTCATTTAAATCGCTTGGCAGGTTATGCTCACCTAAGCAATCAAGCGCTGTACAAAGCGGGCCGTATAAAGTGACCGCTTGAATTTTAGCACTGGATTCACGCAGTAACGCAGCAGGAAAATCTTGGCTGGTAACAGCAGGGCGTAATAAGTGGTTTATACCGCCGCTTAAAATGACTTGCTGTTGATTATAGTTTTGTTTGCGCTCTATTACTGGGTTTGCGTAATGACCACATTCTCCCACGGCATAGCGGCCAAGTTCCATCCATAGCTCTTCTACACCCGCATCATTTTTAATTTTAGCGAGCGCAGCAATTAAGTCATCCCAATCAAGTGTTGCTTCATTTTGTGTATAAGGAATACCTAAGCCGCCGCCTAAATCGAGAATTTTAAGGCTAATATTTAAATCGCTGGCAAGTTGGCTAAGAGGTGCAATCATTTGTGACCACAAGTAGCTTAGTTTTTGCGTGCTAAGCATGTTGCCCCACTGAAAAATATGTAAGCCGTCAAACTTAAGTGCAGGGTAGTCGGTTACATTGAGTGCTTGCCACTCATCACAACCCAAACCAAACGGCGTAAGGCTATCGCCGCCCAGTGGATTTTTTTCACCTTCAGGCCAGCGTAATTGCACTCGCAGTAATACTTGTAACTGCGTATTTTGTAGTTGCGCTTGTTGGTTTAACCAACGTACTTGATTGAGGCTTTCGGCTACGAATATACGTACTCCGCGCTCAATAAAGTGTTTAATTTGTTTAGGGCTTTTTGCAGGCCCTGTGTTGAGCACGCGCTGTGAGCTAATACCTTGTGCTAGCACTTGCTCAAGCTCACCTTTACTTGCTACGTCAAAATTAAAACCAGCGTTGTCTAAGCTTTGAATAATTTTAGACAGTGGATTTGCTTTTACCGCGTACCACAGTTTTACATCGGTTTGCGCAACTAAACGTGCAAGATGCGCGTTTAGTTGATCTAGGTCGTAAACAAAAAAAGGTGTATCAAGTTGTTGTGTAATTGTATTTACAGCGGTTTTGATAGGCGTGCTCAAAAAGCTCATTATCGTAAAACCTCTTCAAGCAATAACGATGCATCGCTTTTCTCGTCGCGGTATTTAACAATTAACGCACACGACATGCTTAAGCCTTGCTCGCGCGCCCACTCGTTTGACGCAGGGCGAGAGCCTGGTATTACAATCGCGTATTCTGGGATTGGCTCGCCTTTATCTAGTTGGCGCTCGTTTACGCAGTCGTATACCGGAATAGTTGCTGATAAACGCACGCCTGGGGCAAGTACTGCACCTTTTTTAATAACTACACCTTCAACAATAATACAGCCAGCGCCAATAAAGGCGTCGTCTTCTACAACTACTGGGCTTGCACCAATTGGCTCAAGTACACCACCAAGCTGCACTGCAGCACTTAAATGTACGTTTTTACCTACTTGTGCACACGAGCCAACTAATGCGTGGCTATCTACCATTGTGCCTTCGTCGATATATGCACCAATGTTTACATACGCTGGTGGCATAATAATCGTGCCTTTAGCCACATAAGCACCACGGCGAACACTTGAGCCACCCGGTACCATACGAACGCCATCGTCAGTACTAAATTCTTGTGGAGCTAAGTTATGTTTATCAACAAAACCACCTGCAAACTCAGTATTAGTGCCATTTTTGAAGGCATCCAAAATGCCTTGTTTTACTTCTACGTTAGCTTGCCATTGGCCGCTTTCGTTTTGTGATGCTGCGCGTACTGCGCCCGATTCTAAATTATTTAATAGTTCTAACCAGCTCATTATAAAAACCTGTATTTAATGCCAAGATAAAATGGTGTTGTTTGCAGTTGTGATGCAATCGGTTTGAGTTAACTCAAGGTGTGTTAAAGGTGGACGAAGTTGCGGGCTGCTTAAGCGACCTTGCAAATGCATCAATACCTTTACGGGAATAGGGTTTGCAACAGCAAATAGGCTATTAATAGCGCTTGACCACTGGGCAAATAAATTAGGGTGTTGACCACTTAAGCTGCGTTTAACAAACTCGTGAGTTTGTGCGGGCCATGCATTTGCAGCTACCGACACTAAACCTTTTGCACCTGCTTGTGCAAAATAAGGCATTAGAGCATCGTCGCCACTAAAAATAGCTAAATTAGGCGCAGCTTGGCGATAAGCTTCAAACTGAGCAATGCTGCCGCTCGCTTCTTTTAACGCCCATAAATTTTTATTATTTTGTAAGTTTTGAATTGTTGCCGTTGGAATGCTAACAGCACTTCGACCCGGTACGTTATAAAGCATACACGGGTGAACACTTGCATTAAGTAGGCTTTCAAACCAATGAGTTTGACCTATAGCGCCAGGCTTTGTATAAAGCGGTGAGCCAAGTAAAAAGCTATGAATTGGGAGTGTATTACAGTAGTTAACCCACTCAATTTGTTGCTTTAGGTTACTACCGCCCACAGCAACCATGAGTGGTACTGCTGGTTTTAGCTGGCATACGTGTTCAACAATGGCTTGTTGCTCTTTTAGCGTTAGTGCTAAACCTTCGCCCGTACTGCCAAGTAGTAAAATACCGTTATGTGCCGCTTCTTGCTCGCTAACCAGTTTAGTTAACGTGTTGTAGTCAACATCGCCGTGTTGATCAAATGGCGTTACGAGCGCGGTCCACAATGAGTAGTCGTTTAAATTGAAGTTGTTGATCATCTCTCACGAACTTATAATTTGTACCAACTTTATTAAAAACGTGATCATTTTAGCGATAACTAATTTAATGCAATTGGTATTATTCGAAGAGTTAAAAAGCTTTATGGAAGGAGCCGCATTAACGTCGTTCGAACTAATAATTCGAAGAGCGAATGGGCTTAAAATAATAGGGCGCACGGCCTTAATATTTAAGACCAGAAGCTCTCCACCAAACTAATAAGCTGCTTTTTATAAGCAGCTATTGGTGACAGTCGCTAGGGTTCAACCTAGTCGCCCGAAATAAACACCTCGCAAAAGTGGTTACTTCTCGGCGTTAATTCCCCTCACGTATGCTCACTGGAGTTTGCGCTCCTAACATACGCTACCTGAATAACGCACCTCTTCTAGCCCTTTGCACCTGTTTGTAGAGTAAAACTTACAAACCTGTGCAATTTAAATAGGGTAATTACGGCGATTAAAGCATTTTAGCCATCTGGGTGTCAAGCTACTAAATACAGATTAATTCACCGAAAAGAGGGGTGGTTACGTATTGGGTGCTTTTCTCGTACACTAGACCCATAGTAGAAGTAAGGTATTAATCAGATGGAAAAATTTAGCGATATTTATAAGCGAGCGGTAGAGCGAAAAGGCTCTGAAAAAATGCTTAAGTTATTACTCGCAAAACCGCTATCTAAAAAACAACTAAGCACGTTAAGTGACGACGATTGGCTTGAGGAATTTACTCGAAAAGTATTTCAAAGTGGCTTTTATTGGTCAGTCATTAATAATAAGTGGCCAGGCTTTAGAGAGGTTTTTTGGGATTTTAGCGTTGATAAGTTATTAATGATGCCACCTGATATGCTGGAACAAAAAGCAACGGATGAGCGAATTGTTCGTAACTATAAAAAAGTAAAAACAATTACCGAAAATGCTTACATGATCCACGAAATAGCAGGGGAACATGGCAGTTTTAGTCAGTTTATCGCTAATTGGCCAACAGACGATATTATTGGTTTATGGGCGTATTTAAAAAAGCATGGTGCGCGTTTAGGCGGAAATACAGGGCCTTATGCACTGCGAGCACTTGGTAAAGATACTTTTTTACTATCACGCGATGTAGAGAATTATTTGCGTGCCCATAAAATTATAGACGGCGGCTTACAAACTAAAAAATCACTGAGTGCAGCCCAAGCCTTTTTTAACGAAATGCAAAAGCAAAGTGGCTTAAGTATGCAAGAGTTGAGCTTAATTGTGGCCTATGGCGTAGGTGACAACCGTGTTGGTATAAGTCAGCAATAATAGGAATTACCATGAAATTAGTGCCAAGATACACAGACATTACGGAAAACTTTGCGATAGAAGATTTCCCTGCAAGTGTTGCCTTTCCTCAGTTATTACTGTGGAACGAGAGCTTAGCAAAAGAGTTTAATATTAACGTTGCAGCTGATTTGCGTGCTAGCACTTTTAGCGGTAACGAAAAACAGGCGATTCCTGCAGTAGCACTTGGTTACTCTGGGCACCAATTTAGACATTTTTCACCACGTTTAGGCGATGGGCGAGCGCATTTACTGGGCGCTATTAATGATGATAAAAACCAGTTGTGGGATATTCAATTAAAAGGCTCTGGTGCTACTCCTTACTCAAGAGGGGGAGATGGGCGTTGTGCTCTTGGTCCTGCTATTCGTGAATACGTAATGAGCGAGGCAATGCATGCACTAGGCATTAAAACCACACGCTGCTTAGCGGTTGTTGGTAGTGGTGAAACGGTTTATCGTAATCCGCCACAAGCAGGCGCCATAGTGACTCGTTTAGCAACGAGCCATATTCGTGTTGGCTCGTTTCAATATTTAGCGACGCAAGGCGATGTTGAAGGACTTAAAAATTTAGCCGATTTAGCTATAGAGCGACACTACCCAGAAATAACAGATACAGGATCGCAGCGCTATTTAGCATTTTTAGGCGCTGTGATTAAAAACCAAGTTAAGCTAGTTGTGAGCTGGATGCGTGTTGGCTTTATTCACGGAGTAATGAATACCGATAATACGCTAGTAAGCGGAGAAACCATTGATTACGGCCCGTGTGCCATGATGAATAGCTTTGACTTTGATACTGTATTTAGCTCTATCGACAAACAAGGTCGGTATGCATTTGGTAATCAACCTAATATAGCTAACTGGAACTGTGCTCGTTTAGCTGAGAGTTTAATACCGCTTATCAGCGATGATGACGAACAAGCTGTTTCGTTAATGACGCCATACATTAATAGCTTTGCTGAGCAATTTAATACTGAGTTTACGGCTATGTGGGGAGAAAAGCTGGGTTTAAATGAATCTTGCAATAGTAGTGGCGAGTTAATCGCAGAGTTGTTAGCACTATTAAAAGATAATCAGCTCGATTACACCAATACCTTCGATGCGCTTACTGAATCTTTAAAAGAAGAAACAGTAATACCTGAGTCGCTAATTGAATGGAGAGCTAAGTGGGTAAGCTTAACCGACGATAATAGTTATGAAATAATGAGAGCTGCAAATCCTCGTGTAATACCGCGTAATCATGTGATCGAAGAAATAATTGCACAATATAACGCTACAGGGTCTAGTGAGTTACTACAGCGCTTTATAAAAATAGCCAGTAACCCGTATTCTGACAGTGAAAAATTATCAGAATTTCAGGCTGCACCGATAAATGATAATGATTACCAAACTTTTTGTGGTACTTAATACTTAACTTTGAGTATAACTACATGATTAAAAAGAGTCATTTTTTAATCAAATATGTGCATATACCTAGGGTAATGTTAATTCTGGTGGTATTATGCGCCGAATTAAAGCCAAGCAATATTTCTTTGCATTTATAAGTGCATTTAATTTAATTGCTCTTACATTCCTTGCTAAGTACTAATTTACAACAAACTACTATATTTATTTTTCAATAAAGTTTTAATTTCGCCTATAGTAAGTGGATGTGTGTTGTGACGAGGCATAGAAAAAAGTTATAAACTTTATTTTTCGTTAAGTATTGATTAACAAAGGCTCAGTTAGTCTATATAAAACTGATTGAGCTAGTATCGATTAGCTACAATTTAAAATTGTTCAAATGGGAAGAAAACAATGAAATTAAAATCACTTACAATTGCAATCGCGTTGGCTGCAACTAGCGCATCTACATTCGCTGCTGATAAAGAAGAAGGTTTCTACATTGGCGCATTTGGCGACTATTATGACGCATCTTGGAAAAACATGCGTGCTCAAGCTGGTCTTGATGTAAATGAATCAACTGGCTGGGGTGTTGAAGCCGGTTACCGTTTCAGTGATTACTGGAGCGCACGTCTTGAATATGCAGATATGGATTTTAATGCTTTTGATAAAGTTGCTGGCAACCGCAACGGTATTGATGGCGAGCGTTACGGTATTGATGCTCTTTACCATTTAAATGGCGGTCCTTTCTACGGTCTTTTCGGTATTAAAGAAATAGACGTAGTAGATGACAATACATTCTTAAATGCAGGTGTTGGTTACCAACATTTCATTACAGATGGCTTATTTGTAAATGCTGAAACAGCTGTATACCAAGGTCTTGACCGTGGTTACACAGATGTAGGCGCTAAAATTGGTATTAACTACTTATTTGGCCAAAATTCAGCTCCTGTAGAGCCAGTTAAACCAGCTCCAGAGCCTAAGGTAATTGAAGTAGCTGTAGCTCCTACAGATAGCGACAACGACAACATTCCTGATGCAGATGATAAGTGTGCTAACACACCTATGACTGATGCAGTTGATGGCACTGGTTGTACTTTATATGAAGATAAAGAAGTGACTGTAAGCTTATTAGTGACTTTCCCTAACAATGCTTCAGCAGTATCTACTCAGTACTTAAACGATATTGAAAAAGTATCTGCATTCTTAAAAGATTACCCAGATACAACAGTACTTTTAGAAGGTCACACTTCTTCTGTAGGTAAAGCAACTTACAACAAATGGTTATCTAAAAAACGTGCTGATGCAGTAGCTAAGCAATTAGTTACTGATGGCATTGCTAAAGACCGTATTACTACAGTTGGTTTAGGTGAAGAGCGTCTTAAAAATGATGCAAACACTAAAGCTGCAAACGCAGAAAACCGTCGTGTAGAAGCGCATATCAAAACTATCAAAAACGTTAAAGTTTTACGTTAATTAAATAGTTTATAATAAAAACCCAGCCAAGTGCTGGGTTTTTTTATGCCTGTAATAAATTAGTATTGTTTAATGGTAATGATTCTTACTTAACAAGTATTCATGAAAATAGTTTTTACTACAACCACTATTCATAGTATTTATAATCGGTATAATCAGTTGCGTAACTGGATGGATTTTCATCTATCCATAAAAGCTTTATAATTACGCGTTAGAATACTATAAGTATTGGGTAACTTATTTGCGCTTGAAGCGCTACCGGATACTTTCACGTCACCAAGAGGGCAATATTGTGCTACAAGAATATCGTAAACACGTAGAAGAACGTGCCGCGTTAGGTATCGTACCAGCGCCATTAGATGCTCAGCAAACTGCTGATCTTATTGAATTAATCAAAACTCCACCTGCAGGTGAAGAAGAATTCATTTTAGATTTGTTCATTCAGCGTATACCAGCAGGTGTTGATGATGCTGCTTATATTAAAGCGGGCTTCTTAGCAGCTGTAGCTAAAGGTGAAACTAATTCTCCACTTGTTTCTAAAGAAAAAGCGGCAGAATTATTAGGTACAATGTTGGGCGGTTACAATATCGCACCAATGATTGACCTACTTGATGACGAAACACTTGCACCAATCGTAGTTAAAGGCCTTTCAAATACATTACTTATGTTTGATGCGTTCTACGATGTAGAAGAAAAAGCAAAAGCAGGTAATACATTCGCTAAGCAAATTATTGAGTCTTGGGCAAATGCAGAATGGTTTACTAATAAGCCAGCTGTTGCTGAAAAGATCTCAGTTACTGTATTTAAAGTAACTGGCGAAACAAATACTGATGACTTGTCTCCTGCACCAGATGCATGGTCTCGTCCAGATATCCCACTTCATGCTTTAGCAATGCTAAAAATTGAACGTGACGGTATTACACCTGATAAAGCGGGCGAAGTAGGTCCAATTACTCAGCTTGAAGAATTAAAAACTAAAGGTTTACCACTTGCTTACGTAGGTGATGTTGTTGGTACGGGTTCTTCTCGTAAGTCTGCAACTAACTCTGTACTTTGGTTTATGGGCGATGATATCCCGTTCGTACCAAACAAGCGTGTTGGCGGTGTATGTTTAGGTAATAAAATTGCTCCAATTTTCTTCAACACAATGGAAGATTCAGGCGCATTACCAATCGAATTAAATGTTGATGAACTCAACATGGGTGAGCAAATCGACATTTATCCGTACGAAGGTGTTGTTAAGCAACATGGTACTGATAAAGTGATTTCTACTTTTGAACTTAAATCTGATGTGATTTTAGATGAAGTTCGTGCTGGTGGTCGTATTCCACTAATTATCGGTCGTGGTTTAACTGATAAAGCGCGTACATCTCTTGGCTTAGGTGCAACTGATACATTTAAAGTACCAACAGCAACAGAAGTTTCTGATAAAGGCTTCACACTAGCGCAAAAAATGGTTGGTAAAGCATGTAACGTTGCAGGTATTCGCCCAGGTCAGTACTGTGAGCCTAAAATGACAACTGTTGGTTCGCAAGATACAACAGGTCCTATGACACGTGATGAACTTAAAGATCTAGCATGTTTAGGTTTCTCTGCAGATTTAACAATGCAGTCATTCTGTCATACATCAGCTTATCCTAAGCCTATCGATGTAAGCACTCACCATACGCTTCCTGATTTCATCATGAACCGTGGCGGTGTTTCACTTCGTCCAGGTGATGGTATTATTCACTCATGGTTAAACCGTATGTTATTACCAGATACCGTAGGTACTGGTGGTGATTCACATACACGTTTCCCATTAGGTATTTCATTCCCAGCAGGTTCGGGTGCAGTAGCATTCGCAGCAGCAACTGGTGTTATGCCACTTGATATGCCTGAATCTATTTTGGTTCGTTTTAAAGGCGAAATGCAACCAGGCATCACTTTACGTGACCTTGTTCATGCAATCCCTTACTACGGTATCAAACAAGGTTTATTAACAGTTGAGAAAAAAGGTAAAATTAACGAATTCTCTGGTCGCGTACTAGAAATTGAAGGCGTTGAGCACCTAACTGTTGAGCAAGCGTTTGAATTATCAGATGCATCTGCAGAGCGTTCGGCAGCAGGTTGTACTGTTAAGTTATCTAAAGAGTCTATCTCTGAATACCTAGAATCAAACATTGTTATGCTTAAGTGGATGATTTCTGAAGGTTACGGCGATGTACGTACGATTGAACGTCGTATTACTGCAATGCAAGATTGGTTAGCTAACCCAGAACTAATGGAAGCTGACGCTGATGCAGAGTACAAGCATATCGTTGAAATTGATTTAGCTGAGATTAAAGAGCCAGTTCTTTGTGCTCCAAATGACCCAGATGATGCGCGTCTTCTTTCTGATGTTGCTGGCGAGAAAATAGATGAAGTATTCATCGGTTCTTGTATGACTAACATTGGTCACTTCCGTGCTGCTGGTAAGTTGCTTGATGGCTTTAAAGGTCAACTTCCGACTCAGCTTTGGGTTGCTCCACCTACTAAGATGGACAAAGACCAACTTACAGAAGAAGGTTACTACGGTATTTTTGGTCGTGTTGGCGCACGTATCGAAACTCCAGGTTGTTCACTATGTATGGGTAACCAAGCACGTGTTGCAGATAAAGCAACGGTTGTGTCTACCTCTACACGTAACTTCCCTAACCGTTTAGGTAATGGCGCAAACGTATTCTTAGCATCATCTGAGCTTGCTGCAATTGCTGCAATCATTGGTAAATTACCAACAGTTGCTGAGTACCAAGAATATGCTGCGAAGATCAATGCAACGGCGTCAGATACATACCGTTACTTGAACTTCCACCGTATGCCTGCTTACACTAAAAAAGCAGACAACGTGATTATTCAACAAGCTGTATAATTTTTAGAGTTTGTTTAAAAACCCGCTTAGGCGGGTTTTTTATTGGCTAAAATAAATATTAGATAGTTCATGCTTCTTTTTTTATATTATTGTATTAAATCTAGTCTTAAGTTGCTTTTAAAGTAAGTAATCGCGCAAAAATTCCTATCAAAATGCATTAAAATCCTCATCAATATTCTCATTATCTTAGGCGAGATTTTATGACAGCATTAAACAACCAGAATTTACTGCAACTACGTTTTGTTAACCAAGCAAATATTGATTTGGTTAAGCCTTCTTTTGATAACCTGCCTGCAAATCCATATGCAGATGGTGCCTTTCGTAAACGTCGTTACTCAGTAGTTAAAATGCAAAATGGTGAAATAAAGTTACAACAAACCAAAGCATTTGTTCAAGACGATTCAATTAATACTTTTCAAGGTAATGTAGAGCGTACTTACGAAAACCTAGAGCAAAGTTTACTTGAGTCAGAAGGCATGAAAAGCATTGTAAATGAGTTTCGCCAACTTACGGGTATTGATGAGCAGCGTGATATTGAAATTCATCAGTTCCGTATGCTTGCAATTAACAGCGATACGCCGGCAGCGCCAGAAGGCGTGCATCAAGATGGTTTTGATCATGTATGTATATGTGGTGTTTCTCACGAGAATTTAGAAGGCGGCGAGCTACTTGTATACGAAAACAAGCAAGCTGAGCCTTGTTTTAAAATGGAAATAAAAGACGGCATGTTTGCATTAATAAACGACCGTCAAGTGTGGCATAACGCAACACCTATGAACAAAATTGATGCTAGCAAACCAGGTTACCTGGATTGTTTTGTATTAACGTCTTAAGGAATAAGCATGAACATAACGCAATTACGTGAGCAGTTTCCTGCATTAATGCAAAACGTTGATGGTAAATCGCCCGTATTTTTAGACGGACCAGGTGGCTCGCAAGTGCCAACATCGGTGCTTAATGCGATGACAGCTTATTTAGGTCATTATAATTCGAACTTAGGTGGCGCGTTTTTTTCAAGTGATAAAACGGTTGAGTTGATGGCGAATGCGCGCCAAGCCGCCGCTGATTTACTTAATGCACCTAGCTCACAACAAATTGTGTTTGGTCCAAACATGACCAGCCTAACATTTAGCTTTAGCCGTGCAATTTCACGTGACTGGCAGGCTGGCGATGAAATAATTGTAACCAATGCAGATCACTTCTCAAATGTATCGTCGTGGCAACAAGCCGCAGAAGATAAAGGCGTAAAGGTAAATACAGCGCTTATTAACGAAGCAGATTGCAGCTTAGATATGGCGCAGTTTGAAAGCTTATTAAACAGCAACACTAAGCTTGTAGCGGTAACGTATGCTTCAAATACCACCGGTTCAATTAATAATATTAAACGTATTGTTGAGCTTGCTCACGCTGTAGGCGCACTTGTTTATGTTGATGCCGTACATTACGCACCGCACGAACTTGTAGACGTGCAAGCACTTGATTGCGACTTTTTAGCCTGCTCTGCATATAAGTTTTTTGGCCCGCATTTAGGTATGGTTTACGGTAAAAAAGAACATTTAGAAGGGTTTACACCTTATAAAGTTGAGCCAGCTAAAGACGTAGCACCAGGTCGTTGGGAAACCGGCACACAAAGCTTTGAGGCAATGGCGGGTTTTATCGCGGCTGTTGATTACATTGCAGCAATTAGCGAACTTGACGATAGCCATTCACGCCGCGAAAAGCTAAGCATAGCTTTTGCTAAAACTAAACAACACGAAATGGCGCTTAGTGAGCACTTTTTAACGCGCTTGGTAAACTACCCACGCATTAAGCTGTTTGGTATTGATGACTTTGATCGCTTAAATGAGCGTACACCTACTTTTGCTTTAACTTTTGAAGGGCTTGAGCCACGCGCTGTTTCAGAATTTTTAGGTAAACAGCATATATGCGTGTGGGATGGTAACTTTTATGCCCAAGGTTTGTGCAAGCAATTAGATGTGCTTGATAAAGGCGGTGTAGTGCGCATTGGTTGTATGCACTACAACACCATTAAAGAGCTTGATCAGTTATTTGATTTATTTGATGAGCTACTAGGTTAATCATATAAGTTTTGGTGCGCTAACTCTTTGGCGCACCATATATTTGTTCTGCACGATTAAACAGCACCCACGATGTTAAAATATACTTATCGTTTGATACTGGCTTATTACCTCTATGAGTATGTGTAAAGTAGCCTGGGGCTATTACCATAGTGCCTTTTTTAGGTGCGATTTTACGATTTTGATAGTAAAACTCAGTTTCACCACCTTCTTCTACATCGTTTAAATAAAACATAAATAACAACACGCGATGCAAAGCTTCATTGTGCTGTAGCTGCGGGTAAACTTCACTATGCCAGTAAGGGTAGCCACCTTTGTTTACTTCATATTTTTGCGCTTGAATATTACCAAGTCTAAAAATTTGCTGCACTAGCAAAGGTAATTGCGGTTTACCCACTTCTTCAAAATTCTCTTGGGTTAAATCGACTACTTCACCTGTTTTTGGGTGATAGACCTTTAAGCCAAACGCCCCAATCATCATAAAAATATGCTCTTCAACATACTTAAAAACATGCTGTGCAGTCGTTTGTTGTATATGTTTTAATTGTTGTGCATATTCGGGGTGATTATTTAAGTGTAGGTCGTGACTGTCTTTTTTCTTTAAGTCGACACCGCCCGATGTTACCCCTTGTCTTACATGCGGGCTTTGCGCGAATGTGGAAATAAATTCATCGCAAAACTCATCGCTTAATGCGTTATCAACAACGCGTATAAAGTCCGTCATGGTTTACCTTTATATAATTATTATTGGATTTTTATGTTTATTGAAAAAGTGATGCCGCGCTTTAGCGAAACAGATGCACTCGGACACATTAACAATACCGTACTCCCTGTATGGTTTGAAGTCGCACGTGGACCTATTTTTAAGTTTTTTACACCGGACTTAAACCCGCATGATTGGAAATTGATTATCGCCAAAGTTGAAGTGTCGTTTGTGGGCGAATTATTTTATGGCCACGAAGTGACCGTAAAAACCTCTGTAGAGCATATAGGCATTAGCTCTTTTACGCTTAGACAGGAAGCATGGCAACACGATAAATGCTGTGCAATAGGCAAAGCTGTGATGGTGAGGTACGATTTTATTGCTAAATCAAAGCAAGCGCTTAGCATTGACGAAAAAGCAGCGCTTAACGAGCACATTTACCAAAGCAGTTAACCTTACGAGGCTTATGTTTTACATAAGCCCATACTGAGCTGAATTATTGTAAATATATGATGGCAGCTGTAAATATTTGTCGAGAAATTTCAACGTATTTAGATTGAGTTACAGGCTTCAATTATATACTATTTATATTATATATTGTTGCGCCGTTATAACAGGAAATGTTAATTCGGTAATTTGATTGGAGAATGCGTGTGACATCTATTGCCAATAACCAACCTTTACAAGTTATTCAGCTCAGTGATGGTCAAAATTTAACAGCTGAAATTTTGCCATTTGGCGCAATAATAAAAAGCATTAAATTTAAAAAACAAGAAATGACGCTTAGCGTCGATGATCCTCAATACTATCTTGAAAACCCATTTTATCTTGGCGCTACAGTAGGTCGATACGCTAATCGCATTGCAAAGGGGCGTTTTAACTTATCTGGTACGCAGTATCAACTAGAAGCAAATAACGGCCCTAATAGCCTGCACGGCGGCGTTAAAGGCTTTAATAAAGTACTTTGGCAAGTAACCAAACAAACTGAAAGTGAAGTTGAACTTTATTATTGCTCGCCCGACGGCGAACAAGGTTTCCCCGGTGAGTTGCAGGTTTGGCAAACGATTAGCGCTAAAAACGGCGAGCTTACTCTGCACTTTAAAGCGCTAACCAATAAAGAAACGCTCGTTAACTTTACTAACCATTGCTATTTTAATCTTGATGGCAGCGAATCAATTAATGAACACCTTGTTCAAGTTAATGCCAATTACTATCTTTCTATTGATACAACTAGTATTCCACTTAATGAATCTGCATCAGTCACCGGTACCTGCTTTGACTTTACTAAGCCAGCTCAAGTTGGTGAGGCCTTAAGCGCCGTTCATCCTCAACTAGAAGCTGGAAATGGCTTTGATCACTGCTATATTTTTAATGATGACAGCAGTTTAAAGACGATGGCTACATTAACTTCGCCACACACGAACGTTAGTTTAACCCTTAAAAGTACGCAGCCAGGCATGCAGCTTTATACCGCAAACTTTGTTGGTTCGCCTTTTAAAGCACGGCAAGCTTTGTGTTTTGAAGCGCAAAATTGGCCAGATGCGCCAAATCGTGAAAATTTTCCAAAAGCTAATTTATTGCCGGGAGAGGATTACGAACAGGTTATTATTTACTCTTTTTCTGAATGAATACAGCATTCTAATGTTAATTTAAAGAAAATTAAAAGCAAAAATACAGTGATTAAATGCTATCCATAATTCAGGAAAAGGTTGCACTTTTTGCTGGTTTAAAGTATTTATAATATAAATAGTATTTGAAACTATATGCACTACCACAACGACACAACGACTACACACAATCAGGAGTTTTTAAAAAATGATAATTAACAATAAGTTATCGTTCAACAAGAAAACCGCGATCAGTATTGCTATCACAGGCATATTGGCAAGCGGAAACGTTGCAGCTCAAGGCGCTGAAGGCAATACGCCTACAGTAGTAAATGAAGATGTTGAAGTTATCGCAGTAACGGGTATCCGCAGCAGCTTACGTTCATCAATGTTAGATAAAAAAGCATCTAATGTTGTTACAGACGGGATTAAAGCAGAAGATCTTGGTAAATTTCCTGATTTAAACGTAGCAGAATCTCTGCAACGTATTACAGGTGTAGCAATTGACCGTAGTGGTGGTGAAGGCCAAGCGGTAACTATTCGTGGTTTTGGTCCACAATTTAATACTGTACTTGTTAATGGTCGTCAAATTGCGACAGACAGTGCAGGTCGTGAATTTAACTTTGATGTATTGGCTGCGGATCAAATCACCGGTGCTGATATTTATAAAAGTAATACAGCAACTCTTCAAGAAGGCGGCATTGGTGGTACGGTTAACGTAACTACAGCACGTCCTTTTGATTTTGGTGGTTTACATATTTTAGGTTCAGTTAAAGGTATGTACGAAAGCCTTTCTGAAGAAGTATCTCCATCAACATCATTCTTAATAAGTAATACGTTTAACGATGACAAGCTAGGTGTGCTTTTTGCCATCACTAATCAACAACGTAAACTTCAAAATAACCAAATTTTAACGGCTGGTTGGCGCGGTGGCCAAACAATTTCTAATCCAACGGATGGTGTATTGTTTGAAAATGCTTACATTCCTCGTAACTGGGACCAAGTAGTTGATGAGCAAGACCGCGAGCGTACAAATGCAAGTTTAGTACTTCAATACGCACCGTCTGACGATGTTACGATTACTGTTGATGGCATGATTTCAAAATTCGAAGTTGACTCAACAGTACGCGATTTAGCATCTTGGTTTGAACCAGACCGCGTAGGCAGTGCAACGATTGATCCAGAAACAGGCACTCTTTTAACTTTCTCTCAAGAAGTTGGTTTAGGCGCGCCAAGTGGCGACCCTGCAAGTGACTTTGTATCGCATACACGTAATTCACGTGATGTAACTAATAAAGCATTTGGTATTAACGTTGATTGGCAAGTAAACGAGTCATTAAAAGCTAAATTTGATGTATCTCGCTCAACAGCCGAAAATGACCGAGCAGGTACTGACCGTTTTAACGTTGTAGGTATTATTAATAGCTATACTTTTGACGGTACTGGCAGTATTCCTACTGTACAGCATGACGGTTTTGAAAATGGTTCATTGCCTGATCCAAGCCTAGCGAGACTTCATTACAACGAAATTGGTAATCAATTTACAGATGAAGATGAAATTACTGAAGTAAAAGCCGATTTTGAATATGTGCCAGATAAAGGCCCAGTTGATCGTATTAACTTTGGTGCTTATCGCCAAGAGCGTGAAAAATCAAGCTTTCAAATCTTTGGTAGTCAATGTCAGTTCTGTGGTTACGGGACAGAAGCGCCACTTGATGCAATTGATTTTGAAGCATACCAAGCAAGCAATTACTTCCCAGGCTTAATCGATACATTTTATAGCTACGACGGTGATAAAATGCTTGATTACCTAGCCGATCAAGGTTTCCCTGTAGAGCCAACACTACAAAATAACCGTTATACAATTAACGAAGACATCACTAGCTTATACATGGACTTTACGCTTGGTTTTGACCTTTCAGATATGCCCGTAACAGTTAACTTTGGCGCGCGTTACTCAGAAACTGATATTGAAGTTGCTGCAATACAAAGCTTTATTAGCGATGTAATACCAACATCTGACGCAACATTGTTTGCTAACGTATTTGGCCCGGCTACAAGCATTGAACAAGGTACTAGCTACTCAAACTTACTCCCTTCTTTAAATGTTAAGTTAGAGCTGCAAGATAACATGATTTTACGCTTTGCAGCGTACGACAGTATCACTCGCCCAACTATGTCTCAGCTATCTCCTGCGACAAACTTTAACGAGCCACGTCGTCAAAATTTAACGGCAAGTGGTGGTAACCCAGCACTTAAACCATTCCAGTCTGAAAACTGGGATATTTCTTACGAGTGGTACTACAACGATGCTAACTTATTTAGCTTTGCAGTATTTAGTAAAGAAGTAGATGACTTTATTGTTACCCTAACAGGTGCAGAAACATACGAAATGTCTGACCGTTCAGGTCCTGATTTTGCGTGTACTACATGTACAGACCAAACAGATGACGAACTTGTTGGTAGTTCAGAAGTTTACACTGTAAGTCGTCCTCAAAATGGTGAGTCTGCAACTGTAACCGGTTTTGAAGTCGGTGTTACTCACATGTTTGAAAATGGCTTTGGTTTTATTGCCAATGCAACTGTTGTGAATAGCGACATTAGTGTGGGTGACGATACTACACAAACATTTGCACTAGAAGGTCTTGGGGATTCACAAAACTTAATATTTTTCTATGAGCAAGATAACTGGCAAGCACGTGTTGCATTTAACAACCGTGAAGGCTTTTTACGCTTAGTTGATAACGGCTTTAACGGTGAACCAGTTAACGTAGAAACTTACGGTCAGTGGGATATTAGTGCAAGCTACGATATTAACGAAAACTTCACTATTTTTGCAGAAGGCATCAATATTACTGAAGAAGAGCTAGTACAAACAGGTCGTTTTGCTAACCAAATCTATTCAGTAGAAGATAATGGCTCACGTTACGCGTTTGGTATTCGCGGATCGTTTTAATTAATGATGGAGGCGTATTTTTAGCCTCTTAGTTTTCATTACAGCACCAAGGTGCTAATACCAATTAGGTTAATTTAGCAGTAATGTATATTAGTTAACCTAATTGGCTAAAATGAATACACATTAAATCAAAATGCCCTAACGGGCATTTGTTGTATAAAACGTTATCAGAAATACTCAAAGAGTAGTCCATTATGAATAAAGCAATAAAAACAGTAGCGGTAGTTGGCGGTGGTACAGCAGGATGGCTGAGCGCTGCAATTATAGCTTCGTATCACCAAGGTCAAAATGGTGACGGCTTAAAAGTGATGTTGGTTGAATCATCAGACATTCCAACTATTGGCGTAGGTGAAGGTACCTGGCCCACGATGAAAAACACACTTCAGCAAATAGGCTTGCGTGAAGTCGATGTGTTTAAAGCCTGTAATGCTACCTTCAAACAAGGCGGGAAGTTTGTAAATTGGACGCACGGCAACAACGACTTTTACTACCATCCATTTACTGTACCGCTAGGCTACGGCCGCATAGATTTAGCCCCTTATTTAGATAATGTTGAAGACTTTGCACAGCAAACTAATTTTCAACATGATATTTGCGAAGCAAGCTTAGCCCCAAGAGGTATAGCGCAGGGTGAATATCAAGGTAATTGTAATTACGCTTATCACTTAGATGCCGGCGCTTTTGCAGAAATGCTTAAACAGCATTGTAAAAGTAAGCTTGGCGTAGAGCATATTATTGGTACTGTTGATCAGGTAAAGCTTGATGGCGGTGGTGCAATAAATACGCTGACATTAAAAGATCAAACCCGCACCATAAATGCCGACTTATACATAGACTGTACTGGTTTTTCATCATTGTTATTAGGCCAAGCGCTCAACGTACCGTTTAAAAAAATGGACCACGTGCTATTTAACGACAGCGCACTGGCTATGCAAGTCCCTTACGATGAAAACGAGCAGCTTCTTGCCAGCCATACCATAGCAACAGCGCAAAACGCTGGATGGATTTGGGATATAGGTTTAACGCACCGCCGAGGTGTAGGGCATGTCTATTCAAGCAAATTTTTATCAGACGATGAAGCAGAGCAAAACCTAAGAGACTATTTAGGCGATGCAGCAAACGGTTTAACTGCCCGTAAAATTAGTTTTGAATCAGGATACCGTGAGAAGTTTTGGCATAAAAACTGTGTTGCTATTGGTATGTCAGCAGGATTTGTAGAGCCGCTTGAAGCAACCGCTATTATGCTTGTTGAAATTTCAGCACGCTTTGTAGCAGAGCACATGCCAGCAGACACACAAGTAATGTCTATTGTAGCTAAACGCTTTAACGAGCAAATGGATTACCGCTGGCAGCGTATTATCGACTTTTTAAAGCTTCATTACATGCTAACCAAGCGCTCAGAGCCTTACTGGCAAGCACATGTACAGCCCAATACTATTCCACAAACCCTGCAAGAAGATTTACTTCTTTGGGGAAGCCGTGGCCCACTTATTCAAGATTTTCATGGCGCATTAGAGTTATTCCCTGCTGCCAGTTATCAGTATGTTTTGTACGGTATGGGCTTTAAGCCTGACTTTACTAAACAAGCATATTTGTATTCACAACATGTGCAAGCCAAACAAATAATTGAACGTAACAGCCAGCTTACACAGCAGATGTTGCAAACTTTGCCACCTCACCGTGCTTTTATAGAGCAGTGGTTAGCAGCTAACCCAGTTTAAGGATGTGTAACTATGGCTATTAGTGAACTAGTAAACACCAAACACCAAACATTAAAAATTAACCCTAATGCCGCTGTTGAATACGCAAAAAAACAGCATTTAGTTAATTTAAGAGCAAATGAAATAGCAAAAGCAGCCTGCGACTTACCTGTTTTTTTAGCACGTAACGCACAAAATGGCAGCTATACCGTATCAGCGTTAACAAGCTTTAGTGCTGGGCAAAGTCTATTGGTAAATAACAACCAATGGCAGGCACTTTACACACCCGTATGCATGCAAACCCAGCCGCTTTACTTAATGACTCGAGAAGCAAATAGTAGCGATTATTTTATTGCGATTGATGAGCAAAGCTCAGCCGTAAACACCGAGCAGGGTGAGTCACTATTTGATGCTAAAGGTAACCCAAGTTTATTTTTAAGTGCACAGAAAAAGTTGTTAGAAAGCGATTTAAAAAATGATTACCAAACGTATCAATTTACCCAAGAAGTTGCGCGTTTAGGACTCATTAAAAACATAAATATTGTATTGCAGTTTGAACAAGGCGAAACCCAAACTATTCAAGGTTTGAGCACCGTTGATGAAGACAAATTGCAAACATTAGATAGCAATACCATTGCAGAACTACAAAAGCAGGGTTACTTAAGTGTGCTTAACAGTATGCTTATTTCTTTGTTTCAGTTAAATGCATTGGTAAAGCTGCATAACCAACGTCCCGAACTTATGCCTTTAAAGCAGATTAAGTTAGAACTAAGTCGAGATGCGCACGCGCTGTAGCGTACACTTTTTTATTACACAGACATTGCGCATAACGCGCAGGAGACACACACATGTCAGATAACATTTTACAGCTGGTGGTTTTTGTTTTTGTCACCGCTTTAATTGGTGGCCTTACTTATTGGAAATGCCGAGGCCAAAATCGCAATAACGGACAAAGCCAAACCAAAGAGTATTTTTTAGCGGGCGGTGGCCTTACTTGGATGTTTGTTGCAGGTTCAATCACATTAACTAATTTAAGTACTGATCAGCTTGTAGGTATGAATGGTAACCAAATGGCTTTACTGGTTTGGTGGGAGCTTGCAGCAATTATAGGTTTGATTATTTTAGCCAAAGTGTTCATTCCTGTTTATTACAAATACAACTGTACAACGACCACAGAGCTTTTAGAAAAGCGCTATAACAACAAACATATTCGCGCTGTTATTGGTGGTTTATTCTTTTTAGGTAATGCACTTATTTATATGCCAGCGGTTATTTATTCTGGCGCGCTATTTATGCAAACCATGTTTAAGGTTGATATTCCGCTAATGTATATCGCCACCGCATTTGCCATTATTGGTGCTGTTTATGCGTTTTTTGGCGGTCTGCGAGCAGTTGCTGTATCGGATACCTACAATGGCATACTTGTACTAGGCATGGCTGTTTTAGTCGTGTTTTTAGCACTTAATGCGATTGATTATGACTTTACGGGTATTCCTGAGGAGCGCTTAACACTCATAGGCGATGCTGACTCACCTATTCCGTGGCCAACACTTTTAACCGGTATGATCTTTATTCAAATGTATTACTGGGGTACTAACCAAACAATCACACAGCGAGCAATGGCAGCACCTAATGTTAAAGAAGCGCAAAAAGGTATATTTGCAGCTGCGGGTATTCGTTTTTTAATCGTCCCTGCAATTGTGGTATTACCGGGTATTATTTCGTTTAAACTTTATGGCGATATTGGCGACGCTGCTTATGGTCGAATTGTGGGTGATGTAATGCCAGCATGGTTAACCGGTGTGTTCGCAGCGGCAATGGCAGCAGCTGTACTCTCTACTTACAACAGCTTATTAAATTCAGCTACAGCACTATATGTGTGTGACATTCACGAAGCGTACTTTAATAAAGAGCCAAGTGTTGTAAAGCTAAGTGGTTACGTAACATTGCTACTAACAAGTTTAACACTGGTGCTTGTACCAATTTACCAGCAAGCAGACAGTATTATTAACTTGCTACAGCAATTGAATGGCTTATTAAGTATGCCTATATTCTCAATTTTTGTAGTGGGCTTATTATTTAAAAATGTTGATGCACGAGCGGGTATTGCAGCAGTAATTTTAGGTGTTGTAATGTACGGCATGCTTACATTTGCAAACTCACCACTACATACTGACATTCATTACATTCACTTAATGCCAATTACACTGATTGTATGTGTAGCCTTTGCATTGATAGTAAATAAAGTGGTATTTGGTTTGAATGCGCAGTGGGCAGGTAAAACACCGGCACTTGATGACGCAGGCCAAGTACAAGTACAAAAATAGATTATAAATAGTTTAAGCTGACAAAATCGGTCATGGGGAAACTCTGGCCGATTTTTTATATGTATTAAAAGCAACATGAGAACTTCAAAGCGAAGGTTAGTTTAATACTTTTTATTACAGTGGTACTTCCAGTGAGTTTATCTGACTATTTGCGATGTAAAGACTATCAAAACCTAATTTATATGATATATACTATTATTATTGAATGTCACTGTCTGATAGATTGTGGCTCAAGCAAAGAGATACATTTAGTACATAGTGTAGCTTACTAATTTTCGTTATATTTATAACTCACACAATGAACAAGAGGATAGGAAAATCATGGCCGACACTAAATCATTTTATCGATTAGACAGTGTAAACAGCACCGTTATTTTCGACTGCCAGAGCAAAACACCGGCGTTACTGTACTTTGGTAAACGCCTATCTGAGCAAACAACAGAAACAATGCTAACTCAGCTTGCTACGCGTCAAGAAGTAAAATGTGCCGTGGTTGAAGAAGCGCCTATTTCTCTATCTCCGTTATTAGGCGAAGGCTTTACTGGTGCGCCAGGGCTTGAGCTAGTAAATGATTCAATCGCATGGTCAGTAGGGCCACAACTTCAAGAAGTTCGTCAGCCTTCAGCCGCAACACTTGAATTTGTAAGCGTAGATAAGCTTCGTGGTATTGAAGTCGTGCACAGCATTACACTTGATAAAAGCACTGACGTACTAAGCGCACATACTGTATTAACTAATTTAAGCGACTCACCACTGGGCGTTAATTTTTGCGCCGCGCCAACATTTCAATTGCCAGATAGCGTAAGCAAAATAGTGAGCTTTGAAGGTCGTTGGTCAAATGAATTTCAACGTCAATCGGTTGATTTAGTCTTAGGCAGTTTTGTTCGTGAAAACCGTAAAGGCAAAACATCACACGATGTATTTCCTGGTTTATTAGTGCATAACGAAAATGCAGGCGAGCAGCACGGCGAATGTTACGGCTTTCATTTAGGTTGGAGTGGTAATAATAAACTACGCGCAGAGCTTTTAGCTGAAGGTCGTCGTTATGTACAAATGGGTGAGCTATTACTTCCTGGTGAGCTTACGCTTGCTAAAGGTCAAACGTATCAAAGCCCGAGCATTTATGGCTCGTTTTCAAGTGAAGGTTTTAGTGCGCTTTCTCGTAATTTCCATCGTTTTGTTAAAGCTAATTTACTTAGCCAAGCTCAACGTGAAAAAGCGCGCCCTGTGCATTACAACACGTGGGAAGGTATTTACTTTGATCACGACGTAGACACGCTTAAGCAACTAGCCGACAAAGTAGCGCCGTTAGGTATTGAGCGTTTTGTACTTGATGATGGCTGGTTTAAAGGCCGCCGTGGCGATAACGCTGGTTTAGGTGATTGGACAGTAGATTACAAAATTTACCCCGATGGTTTATCACCAGTTATAGATCATGTGAATAGCTTAGGTATGGAGTTTGGTATTTGGTTTGAACCAGAAATGGTTAACCCAGATAGTGATTTATACCGCGCGCATCCTGATTGGGTTTTAGGCTCCCAAAACAACGAACAGTTAAGCTTTAGAAATCAGCTAGTACTTGATTTAACGCGCTCTGAGGTTGTTGAGTACTTATACAAAGCCATCGACGATATTTTAGTTGAATACCCAACCATTAAGTACATTAAATGGGACATGAACCGCGATATTAACCATGCGGGTAATTTTGATGGTAAGCCAGCAGTGCACCAGCAAACATTAGCACTTTATCGTTTAATTGACCGTATTAAAGCGGCGCACCCAGGGCTTGAAATAGAAAGCTGTTCGTCAGGTGGTGCACGTGTAGATTACGGCGTACTTGCACACACAGACCGTGTATGGACGTCAGATTCAAACGATGCGCTTGATCGCCTTGAAATACAGCGTGGATGTTCGTTCTTTTTCCCATCGTCGGTTATGGGTGCACACGTAGGCCCACGCGATTGTCATATCACAGGGCGTAATGTAAGCATTGAAATGCGTGCTGCGGTATCAATGTTTGGTCATATGGGAATCGAAATGGACCCACGTGAACTGACCGATCACGAATACAATGCACTTAAAGCGGCAATAGCACTTCATAAAGAGCATCGTGAGTTTATTCATAGCGCCGATTTGTACCGCCTTGATAGCGACGATTTATCAATTAACTTTGGTTTAATCGATGAGCAAAAAACAAAAGCGTTATTTGCGTATAACAGCGTTCGCGAAACACCGCGTACAGCGCCTAATAAGCTTCGTTTTGTTGGCCTAGATGCCGATGCGCAGTACACACTTAATTTAGTGTGGCCGGTAAAATTTGAAGAGTATCGCCCATCTTCTATTGCTGCGGTAAATGGTCAAACATTTACAGGTGAAGCGCTAATGCAGTTTGGTTTACAAATGCCAATATCATTCCCGCAAACATCGCTTATATTTGAGCTTAACAAAGCTTAAATTTAACTAAGAGCAGTAAAAGGCGCTAATCGCTTTTATACTGCTTAGCTTAGCTTAGCTTAGCTCAGTTTAGATATCAGTAGTCAGCTCTATATTGTTTAGAGCTGACTTTTTTATATCCTTAGTAAGCTAATTTAGTAAATTAACTTAGTAAACTCAAAAGTATCGAAAATAGAGTGGTTACGCTTGCGCGTAATTTTGCTTGTTACCCAACCAACGTTGAATTAGTGGGTCAACAACCTCTGGGTGTTGCTTAAGCATTTGCTGTGCAATTGGTCTAACTTGATTAAGTATGTGCTTATCGCGGGTAAGATCGGCAATTTTAAACTCGGCTAACCCTGTTTGTTTTGTACCGAGTACTTCACCAGGGCCACGAATTTCTAAATCGCGCTCAGCTATCACAAAACCATCGTTACTATCGCGTAGTACACCTAATCGCTTTTGAGCAGTATGAGACAGTGGTGCGTGGTATAAAAGCACGCAATGCGATGCAGTAGCGCCACGGCCAACTCGCCCACGTAACTGATGCAGCTGTGCTAAGCCTAAGCGCTCAGGGTTTTCTATAATGATTAAGCTTGCATTAGGGACATCTACACCAACTTCAATAACCGTAGTGGCAACTAAAACATGTATATTACCTGCTTTAAACTCACTCATAATCGCTTGTTTTTCGGCTGATTTCATTCGCCCATGTACTAAACCTACGTTTAGCTCTGGTAATGCTTCTTTTAACTGTAGTGCACTGTCTTCAGCGGCTTGGCATTGCAGTACTTCAGATTCATCTATAAGTGTACATACCCAATAAACTTGGCGGCCTTGCTCGTTACACGCTAATTTAACGCGAGCAATAATATCGTCCCTGCGAGTATCAGGAAGTGCCACTGTTGTAATTGGCGTACGCCCAGGTGGTAGCTCGTCAATCACAGAGGTTTCTAAGTCGGCATAGGCTGTCATAGCGAGCGTACGTGGGATAGGTGTTGCGGTCATAACTAGTTGATGAGGGTAACAATCACCAAACTTACCTTTTTCGCGTAGTGATAAACGCTGGTGGACACCAAAGCGGTGTTGTTCATCGATAACGATAAGCACTAAGTTATTAAACTTAACTTCATCTTGAAATAAAGCGTGAGTACCTACAATCATTTGCGCCTCACCAGAGGCTATTTTTTCAAGTGTTGCTACGCGCTCTTTGCCTTTTGTTTTACCGCCAAGCCAAGCAACGGTTATACCTAGTTGATTAAACCACGTTGTAAAATTAACGCCATGTTGCTCTGATAAAATTTCAGTAGGAGCCATTAAAGCTACTTGAAAGCCCTGCGCAATGGCTGTTAGTGCACTAAGTGCTGCTACTAGGGTTTTACCTGAGCCTACATCGCCTTGCACTAAACGCATCATTGGATACGCGTGTTGCATGTCACCTTTAATTTCAGCAACTACGCGGCTTTGCGCATTTGTGGGTGCAAAAGGAAGTTGCTCTAAAAATTGGCTTTCTAATGTGTTTACCGGATTTAATGCCACGGCTTTAACTTGTTGCCCTTGCTCTCTTACTTTCAATAAGCTGAGGTTTTGAGCAAGTAACTCCTCAAATACAAGGCGCTGTTGAGCAGGGTGAGTACCTTGCTCTAATGCAGTTACATCAACATCATTTGGTGGGCGGTGCAGTAATAATAAGGCGTCACTTAGTGGCATATTTGATGGCTGCCACTGTGAAGGCAGTAGTTCTTCTACTGAGTATTTATGTAGTAAATCAATAGCCTGTTCGCTTAAAGCTCTAATCGATAGCTGCTTTAAACCTTCGGTTGTTGAATAAACGGGTGTTAATGTGGTCGCTACCGGCTGCTCGTTGGAAGTATCGCTGATGCTGTATTCAGGATGACTCATTTCAAAGCCAACACGGCCACGGCGCACTTCACCAAAACAACGTATTATTTTACCAGCACTAAATGCGTTTTTTTGTGCGGCGGTAAAATTAAAAAATCGTAATGTTAGCCTGCCAGTACCATCATTGATTTGGCAAACAAGCATGCGCCTTTTACCAAACGTAATTTGGCTTGTTTCAATTGTTGCTTCAACACTCACATGGCTATGCAATGCCAGTTCATTAATCGCGTATAAGCGAGTGCGATCTTCATAGCGAAGTGGCAAATGAAAAAGCATATCTTGCACAGTTAAAATACCTAGCTTTAACAAACGCTCAGCCATTTTTGGACCGACCCCTTTGAGCTCTGTAATTGGGTATTGATTTAAGCTAGGTTTAGACAAAGTGTATTAATCTCATTATTTGTGAGTAGGCTAAGTGTACTTACAGAGCTTTAGTCCATCAAGTATGTTTTAAAGCTTGCCAAAATTGCTCGTCAGCGACTATTTCGCCGTTTTCATCAAGTGCAGGGTAGGGTAATTTTTTTTGTTTACACTGCCTTGCAATAATAGGGTGGCAGCCTTCAAAGTAAAGTGGGTGCTTAACTTCGGCGCTCAACATATCTCTATTATATAAACCAGCTAGCTCACGTTGGCGCTGTGCTTCAAACAATATTAGCGCAGCAGCAACCGAAACATTTAGCGATTGCACCATGCCTTGCATTGGAATAATAATATTTTGATCGGCATATTCTAGGGCTTTTTCTGATATCCCCGTTTTTTCTTGTCCAACAATAATAGCCGTTGGCTTGGTGTAATCTACTTCTCTAAAATCAACGGCATCTTCTGATAGATGAGTCGCGAGTATTTGTATTTTTGGATTGCGTTCACGCATTGCAGTAACGGCATCATCAATATTTCTATGCAGGTGCGTCTCTAGCCAGTTTTTACTGCCACCTGAGGTATTATTTGTTAGCCATTTTTGCTTTTCAGGCCATACAGCATGTACGTGATGGCAACCAACCGCATCAGCACTTCGTACTATTGCAGATAAGTTATGGTGTTTGTGCACGTCTTCTAAACACACGGTTAGGTCTGTTTGACGGCGCGAAAGTACGTCTTCGATTCTTTGATAGCGAGTTTGCTGCATGGTTATCCTCTTTTTTCGGCAATTATACGAGATTTTTGCAGTTAAGGCATTACCGTACGGCTAATTGGATTTTGTAGAGAAATAAGTGTTTCTGTTGACTGAATGGCTTCTATTGCCTGTATTTTATTAATCAGCACATCTTGTAAGTGATCAATGGACTTTGTCATTACCTTTATAAATATGCTGTAGTTACCTGTTGTGTAATAAGCCTCTACCACTTCCTCCAATGCTTCTAGCTTTATAAGCGTTTGCGGATAATCTCGTGCGTTATTTAAATTAATGCCTATAAAGCAGCACACATCGTAGCCCAGCTGTTTAGTATTAATCGTTAATTGCGTTCCTGTAATGATCCCCGCTTGCTTCATTTTTTCAATTCTTACGTGAATTGTCCCCGCGCTTACATTAAATCTTTTTGCTAATTCGGCGTACGCAGTACGGGCATTTGCCATTAACGCATGAAGTATCTGTTTATCGAGATTATCGAT
>NZ_PJAV01000124.1:0-51505 GCF_002836695.1 Pseudoalteromonas sp. 78C3 | reverse complement strand
CATTAAAAAAGCCTCATTGATTTATCAATAAGGCTTTTTTAATGTCCTTTATTCTTAAATTTCGTTATAAATAATATCAATTTTCTTAATAATGTAGCCCCCTTAATAAATAATTAAGAGGGCTCTATTAATATTAAATATCCGTTTGATTATTACTACTTTCAATTAAGTGTTTAATCATTTCCTCCGATTGATTTTGTACATCAACCGCAGGTGCTGCTGTATCAATGCTTCCCCCGCTTTGGGCTGGGGTATAAGCAATTGCAGAGCCTTCGTCTTCAACCAGTGTATTTAGCGCTATAAGCTGCTCTGCATCTTCGCTAATGATTACGTCATTAATATTAAGCGGTTCTGCCGAACTCATTTGCACCGTTTGCTCAGGTGTTGATAGACCACTCAAGTTACCTAAATCAATTGTTTCAGTGCTTAATACGTTGCTGCTTGAAACTTCATTAGGAATTGTATCGCCTAGAGCCGACTCTTCGCTAAATGATGCAGGGATTGTGTCGCTAGATGCTGAACCTGCTGTTGATATACTAGCAACTTCAGTACCTTCACCATCAATAGTTGTGGTATTACCAGCTTCGTCTTCAAATGTAATTCTGACATCTTTTAAGCCGTTACCTAGTAAAGCTAAAAGATCTATATCCACACTTGTGAAAGCCCAACTTCCGTCGCTTTGAACTGTCGTTGTTTCGTTTCCAACGCTTATACCTAATAGTAGCGAGTTATCTAAAGTAACTGTGGTACCAGGCTCTGCATCTGTAGTGCCATGAAAACCTATAACAGCTATTTTTATAAGTCCTGTAATACCACCGAGTAAATAATCAACTTCAAAATCATTTACTATAGGTGGTGTAGTATCAATAACCAATCCAGATATACTACCGCTTGAAGTTGTATTACCTGATGTATCAGTTGCTACCGCTGTTACAGTATAAGCCCCATCAGCTAAGGTAGTATTAGCTGTTACGCTCCACTCACCAGATGCATCAGCAGTTACTGTTTCCGTTGCCTCTGTAGCGCCACTAAAGGTAACAGTTACAGACTCACCAGGAGCGGCTGTACCTGTTATAACTGGGTTTTGATCTATAGTTAGTACCAATCCTGAATCGATTGTGATTCCTGAATCAACGGCACTGCTTGCTGATCCTTCTCCGATATTACCTGCACCATCAGCAATGCTTACATCAACGCTGTAGTTACCCTCAGGAAGTACTTCTGTAGAGGTCACGCTCCAAGTTCCATCAGGCTCAACTGTTGTTTGAACATTGTGAGTGGCACCTGCAGAATCGGTAAACATAACTATTACAGCCGCACCTGCAAAGCTTCCAGTTACAGAGCCTGTAATGGTAGGTGTTGTTTCTTGACCTATCGTAATAGGATCTATAAGCACAATTGGCGCTGTGTAATCGGTACTTGAAACCATAGTATCGCTAGCAGAGTTACCCGCTGTATCGCTTATTGATGCTGTTGCACTAAAGCTACCTTCACTGAGCGCGGTGGTAGCTGTTACTGACCATGTGCCATTGCCTGCAACTTGAGCGGTAATAGTTTGTGAATCGTTATTAGCATCAGTAATAACAACACTCACATTGGTACCTGCTGGTGCATCACTTATACCTGTTATCGTCGGTAGCGGGTTATTGGTTACAGGTAATTGATCAACTTCAACTGTTGGTGGTGTTAAATCAACAATGCCATCAAGACTTGTACTACTCGTAAGTGACAAGTTTTCAACAGTGGCATCGACTGTAAAAGCACCCTCTGCTAACGGTACTGTAGGTATTAAACTCCATATACCTGCTATAGCCGTGGTGTTATAGGTTGTTGCGGTACCACTGCTATCAGTAATAACGACTTCTACATTGCCATTTAATACATCTGTTGTGCCGCTAATGGTAGGTGTTGTATCGCTTGTATCAATTATTGGGTTTATCAACAAACTTGGCAGGGTTGTACTGACAGTACCTATTTGATTTACAGTGGTTGTATTACCAGCGCTATCGGTACTTATGGCCTCAACTGTAATTTCTCCTTCAGGTAATAAAGGAGCAATGACAGACCAAGTACCATCTCCTAAAACAGTAGTAGTAACTGTTTGTACTGCGGCTGTTGAGTCAGTGATATTTACAGTAATTAAACTCCCTACTTCCTCATCGCTAGAGCCAGTAATTGTTGGTGTTAGGGAATTAAGTACACCTAATGCATCTATTTCTAACGCTGGTGGAATGGTGTCTATAGTTACTTGTTCAATGGCTGACTGCCCAGTATTACCTGCGGCATCAGTAATACTCGCATACACATCATATACACCATCTGATAAGCTAGTTGTTACTAAAGACCACGTGCCGTCGCTACCAACTACAGCATCAAATACTGTTTCATTACCGTTACTATCAACCACTGTTACGTCAATATCTGTACCTGGTGCTTCTTCCGATGTGCCTGAAATAGTTAATAAATCGGTATCGCTAATGCTCAATGGTAAAATTCCAACTACTGGTACTAGCGTATCAACGACGAATTCAAGCGTATCAGTTACTACATTACCTGCTTCGTCTGTAATACTCACATTAGCAACGTGTTGCCCTTCAGATAATGCATCAACTTCAAGTGTAAATATTCCCAAAGCATCAACTGTAGTAGTTAGTACAGTGCCACCATCAAGTTGTATTTCAACAACACCGTTAATTAAATCACTGGTACCTTGGATGATTGGCGTGGAGTCTGATGTTGTGCCAATAACCTGTAAGCCAAGTGTTGGCGATATTGTATCCACCACTCCGGTAAGTAGTTGCGTGGTAGTAATGCCGACTTCACTTAACACGTCAACTGTTACGCTAAATGTACCTTCAGCTAATGATTGAGGAACCTGTACAGCCCACGTATTATCGGCTTGAACTATAGCCGTAAGCTCTTGTACTACATTTTCGCTATCTACCACTCTAACTAGCACTTCGGTGCCTGGGGCTTGGTCGGTCGTACCGCTAATTATTGGTAAATCTCCCTCGCCAGTTACAAAGTCAACCACCGCATTAAGTAACGGCGTTGAAGCATCTACATCTGCAGTCGTAATAGTGGTGGTGTTACCCGCTTCATCAGTTGCAGAGGCTTCAACAACTGATAGACCAATAACATTAACTGCTAGGCCTAATAGCTCCCAATCACCATTTGCATCTGTGGTTACATCGTATGTTAAATCGAGTAAATCACCTGCAAGCTCTAGAGTAACCGTAACGGTTTTACCTTCGCCCAAATCAGATGTGCCAGATAAAGAAACCAACTGACCTAATAGGAACGAAGGCACAATTGTTAGCTCTGGTCCCACGGTATCAACCTCACCACCGGTTTTATTGTCGACCGAAGTATTGCCCGCAGCATCGCTAATAGTTGCACTAACACTGTAAACACCGTCAGCTAAAATATTATTAGCAGCCGCTTGCCAGTCTCCATTGCCATCGGTTTGAACGGTCATTTGATGAGAAACTCCAGCAGAATCAGTAAAGGTAACTACAACGTTTGTATTTGGCTCGTTTGATGTGCCATTAATTAATGGCGTGCTGTCTTGGGTAAGTATTAATGAACTTTGATCAATACTAATTTTGGGAGCAATTGTATCAATAGTTGCTGTATTTGTTGCGTCCCCGGTATTACCCGCGCTATCAGTAACAGAGACTTCAACTGAATAATCTCCTTGTGATAGAGAGCTAGTTGCCTCTACAGACCATACACCACCCGTTTGAACAGTTGTATTTACAGTATGCTTATTCCCGAGTGCATCGGTAAATACCACAGCAACTGCATCCCCCACATTGGCACCTGTCACGTTCCCTGAAATACTTGGAGTTAGATCAGTACTTCCAACAATATCGTCAATAGTCACAACAGGTGCTGTTATATCAACTTCCCCTGTAATACTTGTGTTTACAGGATTACCTGCAGTATCTGTTGTTGAAGCTAAAACCGTGTAAGTGCCCTCGCTCAACTCTGTACTTGCAGCGACTGACCATGTGCCATTTGCACCAACAGTAGCATTAACCGTTTGCTCTGCACCTAAGCTATCTGTAATTAAAATAGCGACTATGGCGCCTTGTGGAGCTGTAGTTGTGCCTGAAATTGTTGGCGTTGTATCATTTGAAATTGTAAGCGGTGTAATATTAAGTGCTGGTGGAGTTAAATCGATAACACCGCTACCTGTTGTATTACTCGTTAAGCCTCCTTCAGTTACACTTACCGAAACAGTAAATTCACCTTCAGGTAGAATATCTGTCGCATCAACACTCCAGATCCCACCTACCACAGTTGTAGTTACAGTATGTGAAACGTTATTAACGTCAGTTATGACAACCGTGATTTCTGTGTTATCTGCCGCACTACTTGTGCCTGATATTGCTGGTGTTTGATCGTTTGTATCAACAATTGTATTAATATTAATTGTAGGCGCATTGGTATTTAACATTGCGGTACTATTTGCAACTGATTCATTCCCTGCGGCATCAGTAACACTTGCAGAAACTGTAACTTCACCATCAGTCAGTGCATCTGTAATATCTACAGTCCAAGCACCACCTGCACCAACAACAGTTGTGTAAGTCTCGGTACTATCTGCATCGGTCACAGTTACTGTAATACTCGTGTTTTCAGGTTCATTGGATGTGCCTGAAATAGTTGGCATGCTGTCATTAATTGTACCTAATGCGTTTATAGTAATACTTGGTGCTTGAGTATCAATAAAGCTCGAGCCTGTATCCACTCCTTGATTGCCAGCATCATCGGTAATACTTACCTCTACATCATAATTACCATCAGGCAAACTTGGCGCCGTAACTTGCCAATCGCCGTTAGCATCAACTATTGCGGTTAAAGTATGTATATCACCGTTGCTATCTGTAATAACTATATCGACCACCGTATCCTGTGGTTCAGTTGAAGTACCATTTATAACTGGTGTCTCAGTGTTAAATACAGTTATGTCATTAAGTACAATAACAGGTACTTGGGTATCAATTGTTAAATCAATAGTCGTGCTGCTGGTATTATTAGCATCATCGGTAACACTGACTTGAGCCGTATAATCACCATCAACAAGTGCTACGGGGACATCTACTTGCCAATTGCCATCAGCACCCACTGTTGCTGTTAGTGTTTGACCGCCGATAAGGATGGTTACATCAGCACCAATCTCATTACTCGTGCCTGAAATTGTAGGGGTTGTATCTATTGTCGCGTTAACTTCGTTCACAATTAATGTAGGAGCAACGCTATCTATTTCACCTTGAGTCTGCTGCGTTGTTAAATTACCAACACTGTCTCTAACCTCTGCAACAACGGTGTATTGACCTTGCGCTAGCTCTGCTGGTACATCTGCTGCCCAACTGCCATCGGCTTGAACAATCGCAGTAAACTCTTGGCTTTGCCCTGCACTATCGGTAACAGTCACGTCAATTACAGTGCCTTGCCCCATATCGGTGGTGCCGCTAATTACTGGGGTGCTATCATTCGATAAAGCATCAACACTAACGGTTAGTTCTGGCGCTACGTTATCAAAATCAAGCGTATTGACTGATGCAATATTACCTGCTGCATCAGTTGCTGTTGCAGTTACATAAGCAAGACTTAGTAAAGGTACTGTTATGTTTGCAAGTCCCCACGTACCATCAGGATTTGTTGTCGCTGTATAAGTTGCGCCAACTAACCCACCAACTAGGTACTCTGTAATAGTGATTACAGAGCCTCCCGGTAAATCAGAATCCCCCGAAAGAGAAACTAAATTACCTAATAAAAACGATGGAATAATTTCAAGATCCGGAGCGGTTATATCGACTTCGCCAGTGTCTGTACCCGTGCCTGTATTGCCTGCAGCATCGGTGATGCTGGCGCTGACGCTGTAGTTCCCTTCGGCTAAATCAGTCGTTGGTGTCGCGCTCCAGTTACCGTTGATATCCGTTTGTACATCAATGGTCTGAACTGAATTGGCAGCGTCGGTAAACGTAACGGTGATGGTACTGTTAGGTGCATCACTGCTACCCGTTACTGTTGGTGTGCTGTCGTTTGTTAATACTGGCGCATCTACACTCACACTTGGTGCTGTGGTATCAATGGTGCCGTTGCCGGTAATATCGGTGCTGTTTCCTGCCACATCGCTGATGTTGGCGGTGATCGTGTATGGTCCTTCTGCCAATGCAGTCGGTACTTCTATAGAGAAGTTGCCGTCTGCATCAACCGTGGTGGTGAACGTTTGTGTATTACCTAAATCGTCCACAACCGTGAAGTTAATAACGGTACCTTCAACCGCATCGCTTGTGCCGCTCAGTGTCGGGGTGATGTCGTTGCTTGAGCCTGGGCTGGTAAGTACAAGTGTAGGTGCGGTGGTGTCTACTTCGCCGGTGCCTGTAGCGGTGGTGTCATTGCCTGCTGCATCGCTCACGCTTGCGCTGATGGTGTATCCACCTTCTGCAATGGCTGCCGGTACAGGAATTGACCACGTACCATTAGCAAGTACGGTGGCGCTCATTGTTTGCGCTGCACCGCTGCTATCGGTCACGATAACCGTTACCGTACTGCCTTGCGATGCATCGCTGGTACCTGCAATCGTTGGCGTGGTGTCGTTGCCTACACCGTTGTTGGTAATAACAAGGCTCGGACCTGTTAGGTCGATCTGACCTGTCTCTGTGGCGCTGCCAATATTGCCCAGTCCATCATCTACCTGTGCGGTGACAGTATATTCACCTTCGGCTAAATCAATTGGTGCATCGACGCTCCATACACCACCCGTTACGGTCGTATCAACAGTCGTAATATTCCCTGCACTGTCTTCAAACGTTAAGCTAATGGTTGTGCCATCAGCTGCATCACTTGTCCCGCGAATTTCTGGCGTGGTGTCATTGGTGTCAACCAGTACATTAATACTGATGCTTGGCGCCGTGGTGTTGAGTGTTGCGTTTTCACTTAATGTAGTGGTGTTGCCTGCGCTGTCGCTTACGCTTGCTTCGATAGTGAGTGGACCATCAGTTAGCGCGTTCGGTACATCCGCTGACCAACTGCCATCGGCTTGTACTGTCGCGGTGAACGTTTCTGTTGTGGTGCCATCGCTCACGCTGATGCTAATAACAGTCCCCGCTGGCGCATTGCTGCTTCCGCTGATTGTTGGTGTGCTGTCATTCGTGGCGCCCACGGTATCCAGTGTTAATGTCGGTGCTAAGGTATCAAGAGTGCCTGATTGAACTGCGCCACCTGTGTTGCCTGCATCATCGGTGATACTGGCTTGTACGGTGTAGCTTCCATCTGGTAATTCAGGGCTAGTTGCTTGCCAATCACCGTTTGCATCCACAGTAGCGGTGATTGGGTGTTCATCACCGTTACTGTCAGTAATAACAATGTTTATAACCGTGCCTGCAGGCTCTGTTGAGGTACCACTAATCACTGGGGTGCTGTCGTTGCCTAAACCCAGTGCATCAACGGTGACAACCGGTGTAATGGTATCCACATTACCACTGCTGTTTGCGGTACTCTCGTTGCCTGCGGCATCGGTAATGCTGGCAACAACGCTAAAGTCACCTTGTGCAAGGGCTGTCGATACTTCGATTGCCCAGTGACCATCGCTGCCTACAACAGTGCTAAGGGTTTGATTGATGCCTTCGCTATCGGTGATGGTGAGTGTAACAGTGCCACCAATTTCATTACTGGTGCCCTGAAGCTCTGGTGTTAAATCGCTGACATCGCCCACGTTTTGAATGGTGAGTAGTGGCGCTTGCGTGTCGATAGTCGTGGTGTCACTCACGGTGGTTTCATTGCCGACACTGTCGCGCACACTTACTTCAATGGTGCTTTGACCTTCACTTAATGGTGTCGCTGGTGTGGCGATCCAATCACCGTTTGCATCCACAAGGGCGGTGATGGTTTGCGGGTTGCCTGCGCTGTCGGTCACTACGATAGTCACTTGTGCCCCCTCGCCCGCATCACTTGTACCGCTTATGATTGGCGTGTTGCTGTCGCTTTGTGCTGCAACATCAACAGTGAGTGTCGGTGGTGTATTATCAAAGTCGTCTGAGCTAATTGTACGGGTATTACCTGCGGCATCGGTCGCTGTTGCGATCACTGAGCCAACATCAAGTAATGATACATCTAATCCGACTAATGACCAGTTGCCATCCGCATCTGTTGTAGTGGTATATGTTGCACCAATACCACCGCCTACCAGTTGCTCGGTAATAGTAATTTCACTGGCTACTGGCAAATCAGAGGTGCCGCTTAGGGTAATTAATAAACCAAGCTCAAACGTTGGTGTAAAGGCAAGTGCTGGCGGGGTTACGTCTACTTCGCCCGTATATGTACCTGTACCTGTGTTGCCTGCGGCATCGGTGATGCTGGCGCTGACGCTGTAATTACCTTCAGCTAATGTACCTGTTGGTGTCGCACTCCAGTTACCATTAGCATCGGTTTGTACATCAATGCTTTGAGTAGCATTCGCTGCATCTGTAAACGTAACGGTAATGGTGCTATTAGGTGCATCACTGGTGCCTGTCACTGTTGGCGTGCTGTCATTTGTTAATACTGGCGCATCTACACTCACACTTGGTGCTGTGGTATCAATGGTGCCGTTGCCTGTAATGTTGGTGCTGTTACCTGCCACATCGCTGATGTTAGCGGTGATCGTGTACGGCCCTTCTGCCAGTGCAGTCGGTACTTCTATAGAGAAGTTGCCATCGGCATCCACAGTGGTGGTGAACGTTTGTGAGCTACCTAAATCATCCACAACGGTGAAGTTAATAACCGTGCCTTCAACCGCATCGCTTGTTCCGCTGAGTGTTGGGGTGATGTCACTACTTGAGCCTGGACTGGTAAGTACAAGTGTCGGTGCAATGGTATCTATTTCACCAGTGCCTGTGGCAGTGGCTTCGTTGCCTGCGGCATCGCTCACACTGGCGCTCAGTGTAAAGGTGCCTTCAGCCAGTACTTGCGTGGCTGCTACGCTCCATGTGCCATTAACCCCTAATGTGGTCGTTACGGTATGAGTAATATTATTACTGTCGGTGATTTCAACGCTCACGGTGCTGCCTTGTGGCGCATTCGCTGTGCCGGTGATCGTAGGTGTTGTGTCATCAGTCACGGTTACATCATTTACGGCAATATTAGGAATGGTCGTATCCACTACGCCATTTTCTGTTGCTGTACTTGTATTGCCGCTTCCATCTGTAACACTCGCTTCAACTTCATAACTGCCTTCAGCTAAGTCAACAGGAGCTTCAACACTCCAGATACCGTCTGTAACAGTTGTTTGTACCGTGTTTGTTATGTCATTACTGTCCGTGAAACTGACGGTGATAATAGTGCCATTTGCTGCACTGCTGGTACCGCTCACATTCGGCGTTGTATCATTTGTATCCATTAATGCATCAATATTAATACTCGGTGCGTTGGTATCTAATGTTGCGCCTTCACTTAACGTGGTGGTGTTGCCTGCACTGTCACTGACGCTTGCTTCGATAGTGAGTGGACCATCAGTTAGCGCGTTCGGTACATCCGCTGACCAGCTGCCATCTGCTTGCACTGTTGCAGTGAACGTTTCTGTATTATTTGCATCCGTGACGTTAATCGTTATAACCGTGCCTACTGGCGCGTTCGATGTCCCGCTAATTGTTGGCGTGCTGTCGTTGGTGGCGCCGACGGTGTCTAACGTCAATGTTGGCGCTAAGGTATCAAGGGTGCCTGATTGAACTGCGCCGCCGGTGTTGCCTGCATCATCGGTGATACTGGCTTGTACGTTGTAGCTTCCATCTGGTAATTCAGGGCTGGTTGCTTGCCAATCACCGTTTGCATCCACAGTAGCGGTGATTGGGTGCTCATCACCGTTGCTGTCAGTAATAACAATGTTTACAACCGTGCCTTCAGGCTCTGTTGAAGTACCACTAATCACTGGAGTGCTGTCGTTGCCAAGGCCCAGTGCATCAACGGTGACGATTGGCGTAATAGTATCCACATTACCACCGCTGTTTGCTGTGCTCTCATTGCCTGCCGCATCGGTAATGCTGGCAACAACGCTAAAGTCACCTTGCGCAAGCGCACTTGGAATTTCAATGTTCCAGTGGCCATCACTTTCAACGGTGGTGGTGAAGATTTGCTCAGTGCCTTCGCTATCGGTGATGGTGAGTGTAACAGTGCCACCAATTTCATTACTGGTGCCCTGCAGCTCAGGTGTTAAATCGCTAACATCGCCCACGTTTTGAATGGTGAGTAGTGGCGCTTGCGTGTCGATGGTGGTGGTATCACTCGCGGTGGTTTCGTTGCCGACACTATCGCGCACACTTACTTCAATGGTGCTTTGACCTTCACTTAATGGTGTCGCTGGTGTGGCACTCCAATCACCGTTTGCATCCACAAGTGCGGTGATGGTTTGTGGGTTGCCTGCGCTATCAGTAACCACTATGGTCACTTGCGCACCCTCACCTGCGTCACTTGTGCCGCTTATGATTGGCGTGTTGCTGTCGCTTTGTGCGTCAACCTCAAGAGTAAGCGTTGGTGGTGTGTTATCAAAGTCGTCTGAGCTAATTGTACGCGTGTTACCTGCGGCATCGGTCGCTGTGGCGATCACTGAGCCCACATCCAGCAATGATACATCCAAACCCACTAATGACCAGTTGCCACCTGCATCCGTTGTAGTGGTATATGTTGCACCAATACCACCATTAACAAGTTGCTCGGTAATGGTAATTTCACTGCCAATAGGCAAGTCAGACGTACCGCTTAGGGTAATTAATAAACCAAGTTCAAACGTTGGTGTAAAGGCAAGTGCTGGCGGGGTTACGTCTACTTCGCCACTGTCCGTGCCGGTGCCAGTGTTGCCTGCAGCATCAGTGATGCTGGCGCTGACGCTGTAGTTCCCTTCAGCTAATGTGCCTGTTGGTGTTGCACTCCAGTTACCACTTGCATCGGTTTGTACATCAATGCTTTGTGTGGTATTCGCTGCATCGGTAAACGTCACTGTGATAGTGCTATTAGGTGCATCACTGGTGCCAGTCACTGTTGGTGTGGTGTCGTTGGTGAGTACTGGCGCATCCACACTCACACTTGGTGCAGCGGTATCAATGGTGCCGTTGCCTGTAATATCGGTGCTGTTACCTGCCACATCGCTGATATTGGCGGTGATCGTGTACGGCCCTTCGGCCAGTGCAGTCGGTACTTCCACTGAGAAGTTGCCATCAGCATCCACAGTGGTGGTGAACGTTTGTGAGCTACCAAAATCATCCACTACGGTGAAGTTAATAACCGTGCCTTCAACCGCATCGCTTGTGCCGCTAAATGTCGGGGTGATGTCATTACTTGAACCAGGGCTGGTAAGTACAAGGGTCGGAGCAATTGTATCCACCTCTCCTGCGCCTGTGCCGTTGGCTTCGTTGCCAGCGGCATCGCTCACGCTTGCGCTTACGGTGAAGTTACCTTCTGCAAGGGCTGTCGTAACAGGGACTGACCACGCGCCACTTCCGCCAACTGTCGCGGTAATGGTTTGCTGTGCACCGGCACTGTCTGTCACAATAATAGTGACTTCACTGCCTTGTGGCGCATCGCTTGTACCCGAGATGGTCGGTGTCGTGTCATTGCTAACACCATTGTCTACAATAACAAGGCTTGGTGCGGTTAAGTCAATCTCGCCTGTTTCGGTGGCGCTGCCGATATTACCTAGGCCATCGTCTACCTGTGCGGTAACAGTATATTCGCCTTCGGCTAAATCAGTTGGTGCATCGACGCTCCATACACCACCCGTTACGGTCGTATCAACAGTCGTAATATTCCCTGCACTGTCTTCAAACGTTAAACTAATGGTGGTGCCATCTGCCGCATCGCTTGTACCATTAATGGTTGGGGTGGTGTCGTTGGTATCAACCAATGCATTAATACTAATGCTTGGGGCCGTGGTGTTGAGTGTTGCGGTTTCACTTAATGTAGTGGTATTACCGGCGTTATCACTAACGCTAGCTTCAATGGTGAGCTCACCATCGCTCAGTGCATTCGGTACATCTGCTGACCAGCTGCCATCGGCTTGCACTGTTGCGGTAAACGTTTCTGTTGTGGTGCCGTCGCTTACACTGATGTTTATCACTGTGCCCGCTGGCGCATTGCTGCTTCCGCTGATAGTCGGGGTGCTATCGTTGGTTGCACCGACTGTGTCTAACGTCAGTGTCGGCGCTAAAGTATCTAGGTTGCCCGATTGCACGGCACTATCGGTGTTACCTGCGGCATCGGTAATGCTGGCTTGCACGTTGTAGCTTCCATCTGGTAATTCAGGGCTGGTTGCTTGCCAATCGCCGTTTGCATCCACAGTAGCGGTGATTGGGTGTTCATCACCGTTACTGTCGGTAATAACAATGTTTATAACCGTGCCTGCAGGCTCTGTTGAGGTACCACTAATCACTGGGGTGCTGTCATTGCCAAGGCCCAGTGCATCCACGCTCACAACCGGGGTGATGGTATCCACGTTGCCACTGCTGCTCGCGGTGCTCTCGTTGCCTGCAGCATCAGTAATGCTGGCAACAACGCTAAAGTCACCTTGTGCAAGGGCACCTGGAATTTCAATATTCCAGTGACCATCGCTGCCAACTAGGGTCTCAAGGGTTTGCACAGCACCTTCGCTGTCGGTGATGGTGAGTGTTACGGTGCCACCAATTTCATTACTGGTGCCCTGAAGCTCTGGTGTTAAGTCGCTGACATCGCCTACGTTTTGAATGGTGAGTAGTGGCGCTTGCGTGTCGATAGTGGTGATGTCACTCACTGTAGTTTCGTTGCCAACACTGTCGCTTACACTTACTTCAATGGTGCTTTCACCTTCACTTAATGGTGTCGCTGGTGTGGCGCTCCAATCACCGTTTGCATCCACAAGGGCGGTGATAGTTTGCGGGTTGCCTGCGCTATCAGTAACCACGATAGTCACTTGTGCACCCTCACCTGCATCGCTTGTGCCGCTTATGATTGGCGTGTTGCTGTCGCTTTGTGCTGCAACATCAACAGTAAGTGTCGGCGGTATATTATCGAAGTCATCTGAGCTAATTGTACGGGTATTACCTGCGGCATCGGTCGCTGTTGCGATCACGGAGCCTAAGTTCAGTAATGAGATATCAATACCAGTCAGTGACCAGTTACCATTGGCGTCAGTGGTTGTGGTGTAACTTACGCCCACACCGCCGCCAACAAGTTGCTCAGTAATGGTAATTTCACTGCCAGCCGGTAAATCAGAGGTGCCGTTTAATAACACTAATGAACCCAATAAGAAGGTAGGTGTAAACGCTAAATCTGGCGGTGTTATATCTACTTCGCCTGTATCTGTACCTGTACCTGTGTTGCCTGCGGCATCGGTGATGCTGGCGCTGACGCTGTAGTTCCCTTCAGCTAATGTACCTGTTGGTGTCGCACTCCAGTTACCGTTAGTATCTGTTTGTACATCAATGCTTTGAGTGGCATTTGCTGCATCTGTAAACGTAACCGTGATGGTGCTGTTAGGTGCATCACTGGTGCCCGTAACCGTGGGCGTGCTGTCGTTTGTTAATACTGGCGCATCTACACTCACACTTGGTGCTGTGGTATCAATGGTGCCGTTGCCGGTAATATTGGTGCTGTTACCTGCTGCATCGCTGATGTTGGCGGTGATCGTGTATGGCCCTTCTGCCAGTGCAGTCGGTACTTCTATAGAGAAGTTGCCATCGGCATCCACAGTGGTCGTAAAGGTTTGTGTATTACCTTGATCGTCCACTACGGTGAAGTTAATAACCGTGCCTTCAACCGCATCGCTTGTTCCGCTAAATATCGGGGTGATGTCATTACTTGAACCAGGGCTGGTAAGTACAAGGGTCGGTGCAATGGTATCTATTTCACCAGCGCCTGTGGCGGTGGCTTCGTTGCCAGCGACATCGCTCACGCTTGCGCTTACGGTGTATGCACCTTCTGCAAGTGCTACCGGTACAGGAATTGACCACGTACCATTAGCAAGCACGGTGGCATTTATTGTTTGCGCTGCGCCGTTGCTGTCGGTGACAACAATGGTTACTTCACTGCCTTGCGGTGCATCGCTGGTACCTGCAATCGTTGGCGTGGTGTCGTTGCCTACACCGTTGTCGGTGATAACAAGGCTTGGTGCGGTTAAGTCAATCTCGCCTGTTTCGGTGGCGCTGCCGATATTACCTAGACCATCGTCTACCTCTGCGGTGACAGTATATTCACCTTCGGCTAAATCAGTTGGTGCATCGACGCTCCATACACCACCCGTTACGGTCGTATCAACAGTCGTAATATTCCCTGCACTGTCTTCAAACGTTAAACTAATGGTGGTGCCATCTGCCGCATCGCTTGTACCATTAATGGTTGGGGTGGTGTCGTTGGTATCAACCAATGCATTAATACTAATGCTTGGGGCCGTGGTGTTGAGTGTTGCGGTTTCACTTAATGTAGTGGTATTACCGGCGTTATCACTAACGCTAGCTTCAATGGTGAGCTCACCATCGCTCAGTGCATTCGGTACATCTGCTGACCAGCTGCCATCGGCTTGCACTGTTGCGGTAAACGTTTCTGTTGTGGTGCCGTCGCTTACACTGATGTTTATCACTGTGCCCGCTGGCGCATTGCTGCTTCCGCTGATAGTCGGGGTGCTATCGTTGGTTGCACCGACTGTGTCTAACGTCAGTGTCGGCGCTAAAGTATCTAGGTTGCCCGATTGCACGGCACTATCGGTGTTACCTGCGGCATCGGTAATGCTGGCTTGCACGTTGTAGCTGCCCTCTGGTAATTCAGGGCTGATTGCTTGCCAGTTGCCGTTCGCATCGACTGTGGCTGTAATTGGTGTTTCATCGCCGTTACTGTCTGTGATAACAATATTCACAACGGTGCCTTCAGGCTCTGTTGAGGTACCACTAACAACTGGGGTGCTGTCGTTGCCTAAACCCAGTGCATCAACGGTGATAACGGGTGTAATAGTATCTACATTACCACTGCTGTTGGCAGTGGTGTCGTTGCCTGCAGCATCAGTGATGCTGGCAACAACGCTAAAGTCACCTTGCGCAAGGGCTGTTGACACTTCGATTGCCCAGTGACCATCGCTGCCTACAACGGTCTCAATGGTTTGCACAGCACCTTCGCTGTCGGTGATGGTGAGTGTTACGGTGCCACCAATTTCATTACTGGTGCCTTGCAGCTCAGGTGTTAAGTCGCTGACATCGCCCACGTTTTGAATGGTGAGCGTTGGCGCTTGCGTGTCTAACGTAATTGTATCTGTAACTGTTGTCGTATTTCCTGCTTCATCAGACACACTCACTTCTATGGTGTTATCACCTTCATTTAAATCTGTTTGTGGAGTCACTTCCCAGTTACCATTTGTATCTACTGTGGTGGTAAGTGTTTGTTCAACCCCGTTTTCATCGGTAATAACAACCGTGATGCTGGTACCAACGTCTGCATCACTAGTGCCTGAAATGGTAGGTGTTGAGTCATTAGTTACAGTATCAAAGTTAACGGTTAAGCTAGGCCCTGATATATCTATGTTGCCTGTAGCCGTATCTGAAGCACTATTTCCAGCAGCATCAGATACTTCAGCTTCTACAGAATAATCGCCCGAGGCCAACTCTTGAGAAAGTTCAACACTCCAATTACCATCGGCATCTGTTGTTGTGCTAAATGTGCGAACAACCCCTTGAGAATCAGTAACCGTTAAATTTATAACCGTGCCTGCAACTACGTCAGTTGTGTTACCAGAAATAACCGGTGTTGTATCATTACTTGTTTCTAGTTCATTTACTTGTATGGTTGGAGGCGTAATATCAATTACAGCATCAAGCTCTGCATTAGCCGTTCCACCACCTATGTCTGTTACTGTTGCACTAATTAAAATAGTGCCCTCAGCTAAATTTGCAGGCGGAGTAACACTCCAAAGACCGTTTTCATCAACAACTGTGGTTAAAGTAATTATTGCACCCGCTGAGTCAGTGATCTGAACTTCAACTTGAGAGCCAGCTTGTGCATTAAAAGTATCACCATTTATTTGAGGTGTTTGATCGTTAGTTTCGCCAATAATATCAATGGTAATGGTCAATGCGCTTGTATCAATTGTGCCTGAAGCACTTGCTGTGCCTTCATTACCAGCGCTATCACTAATACTTGCATCTACAGAGTAGCTTCCTTCAGCTAAAGCCGCGGACACTTCTACAGTCCAACTTCCATCTGCAATTACTTCTGCTGTAATTATTTGTACTATACCGTTAGCATCGGTCACTGTTAAAGTTACGGTTGAACCAGCTGGCTCACCGCTAACCGTGCCTGAAATGGTCGGTGTTGTATCACTCGTATCGCCTAGTGCATTAATAGTAACTATTGGCGCTGTGGTATCAACTTCTCCCGTTGTTGTTGCTGTGGTTTCATTACCTGCGGTATCGGTAACCGATACTTCAACGGTAAATTCACCCTCACTTAATTCGTTCGGCACATCTACACTGAAGGTACCATCGGCTTGTACTTCAGTGGTGATTATTTGTGGGTTACCAGCGTCATCAGTAACTGTAATAGTAACAACCGTGCCCTCTGGCTCCCCCGTTGCGGTGCCTGAAATAGTTGGGGTGGTGTCGTTACTATCAGCCAGTGCATCTATCGTGATCACCGGTGCTGAAGTATCAACTTCTCCAGTCGTAGTTGCTGTGGTTTCATTACCTGCGGTATCGGTAACCGATACTTCAACAGTAAATTCGCCTTCACTTAATTCATTTGGTACATCCACACTAAAGGTGCCATCGGCTTGTACTTCAGTGATGATTATTTGTGGATTACCTGCTTCATCAGTTACCGTAATTGTAACTAATGTGCCTTCTGGCTCACCCGTTGCGGTGCCTGAAATTGTTGGGGTGTTATTATTAGTATCACCTACAGGGTCAATAATCACTGATGGCGCAGCGGTATCAACTTCTCCAGTCGTAGTTGCTGTGGTTTCATTACCTGAAGTGTCGGTAACCGATACCTCAACAGTAAACTCACCTTCACTTAATTCGTTTGGTACATCAACACTGAAGGTGCCATCGGCTTGTACTTCAGTGGTAATGATTTGTGGGTTACCTGCTTCATCAGTAACTGTAATAGTAACAACCGTGCCCTCTGGCTCCCCCGTTGCGGTGCCTGAAATAGTTGGGGTGGTGTCGTTACTATCAGCCAGTGCATCTATCGTGATCACCGGTGCTAAAGTATCAACCTCGCCAGCCGTAGTTACTGTGGTTTCATTGCCCGCAGTATCTGTAACCGATACCTCAACAGTAAATTCACCTTCACTTAATTCGTTCAGCACATCAACACTAAAGGTGCCATCGGCTTGTACTTCAGTAGTAATTATTTGTGGATTACCAGCGTCATCAGTTACCGTAATAGTAACAACTGTGCCCTCTGGCTCACCTGTTGCTGTGCCAGAAATTGTCGGTGTGGTGTCGTTGCTATCTGCCAGTGCATCAATCGTAATAACAGGAGCTGAGGTATCAATAGTACCCGTTGTTACTTCTGTACTTTCGTTACCAGCAGTATCAGTGATTGATACGTCTACGCTGTATTCGCCTTCGCTTAATTCATCTGGTACATCAACAGTGAAAGTGCCGTCAGCGAGTACTTCTGTAGTGATGGTTTGTGGGTTACCTGCTTCATCAGTCACGGTAATAGTAACAACGGTGCCCTCTGGCTCGCCCGTTGCAGTGCCAGAAATTGTCGGTGTTGTATCATTGCTATCAGCGAGTGCATCAATCGTAATAGTTGGTGCGGTATTATCGATAGTTCCTTGTGCTGAAGTTTCACTTTGATTACCTGCCTCATCGCTAACGATGGCATTAACGCCAAAGTCACCTTCAACTAACTCATTAATAGCATCAGCTGTCCAGGTACCATCAGCTAACGTTTGTGTTGTAATTGTTTGTGTATTACCACCAGCGTCCGTCAATGTTAACGTAACCGTTGTTCCGGCTGGTACATTTTGTACGGAACCTGAAATTGTTGGAGTAGTATCGGCGCTATCTGGGATTGCATTAATTGCTATAATTGGAGCTGATAAATCAATTGTTCCAGTACCGGTATCGCTTGCTTCATTACCTGCAGCGTCTGTTACTGTTGCCGTAATTGTAAAGTCGCCTTCAGCAATAGCTTGAGTTGCACCTACTTGCCAAGTTCCATCTTCTGACACAACCGCCGTCAATGTTTGAGACTCACCATTTGCATCAGTAACTAAAACACTAACAAGGCTACCCGGAGCTACATCACTCGTTGTTCCGCTAAATGTAGGTGTTGTATCGTTTGAATCAGCAAAGTCATTTATTGCAACTAAAGGAGGGGTGGTATCAACTGTGCCTAATTGTGAATCTTGAGCTGCGTTACCCGCATTATCAGATACATTAGCTGTTACTGTAAAATCCCCCTCACTTAAAGCAGTTGGAATCTCAATACTCCAAGTACCATCCGCACTTATAGTAGTAACTAACTGTTGCTCAGCTCCTAGACTATCGGTAACAATTAAAGTTACTTCACTGCCCGATGCTAATCCTTGGGTAGAGCCGGTAAGAGTAGGTGTTGTATCGTTTGTATCTGCAATATTGTTAATAGTCACACTTGGTGCGGTTAAATCAACCGTACCTGTAACAGTTGCAGTACTGCTATTGCCAGCAGTATCACTAACACTCGCTGTTACTGTGAAATCCCCTTCACTGAGATCTGCAATAATATCCGCTGTATATGTACCATCGGCATTTGTAAGTGTTGTGAGTGTTTGTTCATTGCCTTCACTGTCAGTTATTACTAAGGTAACTTCTGTTCCTGCTGGTACATCAATTACGTTACCACTTACTGATGGAGTTACATCATTCGTATCCTCAATAGGATTAATCGTGATTGCAGGATCTGTTAAATCAATTTCTCCAGTTTCGCTTGCAGAAGCTGTATTACCCGCAGCATCAGTTACAGTTGCAACCACATTAAACTGGCCTTCAACTAATTCATTACTTGCCTCAACTGACCAGCTTCCGTCAGCACCAGTAACTACTTGCACGGTTTCTGCTACGCCATCGCTTCCTGTAAATGTAACGGTTACTAACGCACCAGGTTCTACGTCTTGTGTAGAGCCGCTAATTGTTGGTGTTGTATCGTTAGTATCAATAATAAAATTAATGCTTATAGTTAAATCAACATTACCTACTGCACTTGCTTGCGCCTCATTGCCCGAGTCATCTATAACCGCTGCAACTACAGTAAAGTCGCCCTCAGGCAGAGGAGTTGTTACTTGTGCAGACCACGAACCATCTTCTTGCGTCACTGCAAGTAATGTAAATGTACTCCCATCGCTTGCCGTAATAGTTAAAGTAATGGTTGTACCTGCAGGCACATTACCGGTGTTACCACTTAAAAATGGAGTGGTATCGTTAGTATTAGCAATTGCATCGATTTGAATTGAAATAGAAGCAAACGTTATTTCGCCGTTTGTTTGCGCAGTAGCCTCATTACCTGCTACATCGGTTACTGACGCAGTTGCGGTAAACTCACCACCTGGCAAGATTTCATTAGCATCAACACTCCATGTGCCATCTTCATTTAATAAAGTAGTTAAAGTTTGTACGCTACCGTTAATATCGGTTACTAATACTGTAATTACAGAGCCCGCTGGAGCGTCTTCCACCCTACCTAAAAATGTTGGTGTAGTATCGTTAGTATCAGCAATTGCGGTAACGGTAATATCTGGGTTTGTTAAATCAACAACACCTTGGTTATTTGCTTGGGCTTGATTACCTGCAGCATCACTTACACTTGCATCAACCTCAAACTGCCCTTCAGCCAATGGCGTAGTTACGTCGATAGACCAATCCCCATCAGCGTTAGTTTGGGTTAATAATGTTTGAGTTTGACCATCAAAATCGGTAATAACCACACTAATAATAGAGCCAGCAGGTACATCTTGCGCGTTACCTGTAATAGTTGGCGTGGTGTCTTGAGTGTCGTTAATATTATTAATTTGTACCGTAGGCGCCGTTAAATCAACTACTCCTGAATCACTTGCTAATGCTAAGTTTCCTACACTGTCGCTTACTTGTGCATCAACCGTAAAATCACCTTCAGGCAAAGGAGTCCCAACTTCTACACTCCAGCTTCCATCGGCTTGAGTAACTGCTGTTAATGTTTGTATTTGTCCTGCACTATCTGTAACAGTAATTGTTACTTGCGTGCCTTCAGGAACCCCATTTGTTGTTCCAACAAGTGGTGGTGTCGCGTTATTTGTTTCATCAGTTACATTTACTGTGATTACCGGAGCAGTTAAATCTACATTCGCTAAAGCTTGATCTACAGCTTGATTTCCAGCGGCATCAATCGCCACTGCGCTTACGTTAAACTCTCCTTCAGATAAAGGTGAGGTAGTAGTAATAACCCAATTTCCTAGCGCATCAACCTGAGTAACAATTGTTTGTACCGTACCTGCACTATCCGTTAACGTGACTGACACATTATCCCCAGTGTTCAACCCAGATACAGTCCCTGTTACTGTCACTGTTTGCGAAGCAGAATCGGCAACAGGATCAATAGCAATAAGTGGAGGTGTTGTATCAATTTCTATAGAAATAGTGTCGTTTATAGGGTTGCCAACAGGATCTGTTGCTTCAACAACAACGGTCACAGGGCCATCCGCAACTGGAGTTGGTAGGGTTATTTCAAAGGTACCATCAGGGCCAATCACAACACTAACTACTTGAGAATTTCCATCAACATCAGTTACCGTTACATTAACTGTTTCGCCAATTAAGTTTTCGCTCGTACCAGTAATTGTTGGTTGTGATGAATTGGTAACACCCAGCTCATTAAGTGAAATAGAAGCTGAAGTTGCGTCAGGCACAATACCATCAGAGGTATCTCTTAAATTAAAAGCTTCAGTAGCGCTTTGATCAAAAGATGAATCAAAAGTAACACTACTAGGATCAACACTTTCAGAAATTCGGATTAACTGTACAAACGAACTGCCTCCATCTGCACCAGCAGCGTTGCCGCCACCAGCAGCTGTTGCTTCTAAGCTATCTAAAAGGTCTCCATCACCTTCTAATGCATCTAAAAAATCTGTAACGTCTGAATTAGCTGCTGTTGATGAGTCTTGTTCTGTACCTAAGCTTGCGATTGCTTCATCTAAACTTTCATCAAAAACAGTTGTTTCGCTAGCGTCTCTTGCTTCTTTAGCTAATAGGTCTGGTGTTATTTTTACCTTTTGATTTGCGGGTATAGATAAGGTTTCACCTTGCACATCTATTTGTAACGACGACTTAATAGCAGTAACAACTAAATCACCTACGGTAATAATGTCACCCACGTTTAAGGCTCTTACCGATCCATCATCTAACACAACACCCGCCGAACCCTGAATATCAATAACTACAAGTTGATTTGCTTCCATTTAGGTACCCTCAAACTTTTTAAAATAACAATCTAATAAGTTAAAGGTAGAACAAAAAAAGCACATAGATACTGGACTCAAGTACAGGTTTAGAAGAAAAATTCAAAAATAAAAAATCAACAAAAAAGTGGTAGAAATTTTTTTTTATGCTACCCGAAAAGATTACTTGCAAAATAAGTACTCCTTTACTAAATATTTAAGAGAGTATTTTTGGTCTTAACAGGATCTAAGAGGAAGAAATGATTATAAAAAACACTTTTAAAAAGCACCAAGGGACTATGTTAATCGGATTAGCGATTACAGCCGTAACTTTATCAAACTACGTGCATGCAAACGAACAATCAGCAATGCCACTTACCTACGTTTCAAGTAAAGCGATTGAAAACAATCCTGAAGTACAAGAAGCATGGCATGCTTTTAAATCTTCTATTTATGGAGTGGATGCTGCCCGTTCAGGTTATTTACCAAGTGTTGATGTATCAGCAAGTGCAGGATATGAAAGAAGAAATTACGGTATTGAAGAAGAATATAACCGTAATACAGCCGAATTAAGCGTTACTCAAATGCTTTATGACGGTTTTAGAACATCGAATACAGTTGACCGTTTTAAACGTATTCAACTTATTAGGTACTTTGAGCTTATTTCTCAAACAGAACAAACAGCACTTGAAGCCTCGATTGCACTACTTGACGTACAAAAATTCAAAGAGTTAGTACAACTTGCAGAAGCTAATTTACAAGAGCACGAGTCTGTATACCAACAAATAGAGCAAAGCGTAGGCGCCGGTGTAGCGCGCGCAGCAGACCTAGAACAAATTAGTGGCCGTTTATCTCTAGCGCAATCTAATGTATTAACGGAGTACTCAAATTTACATGATGTAAGCGCTCGCTACCTAAGGGTTGTAGGTGAGCTGCCTATGAACGATATAAAGCAAGCTGACCTTGATGAAAACAATATACCAATTTCGGTTAACCAAGCGCTAGACGTCGCCTACAAAAACAGCCCTTCGTTTTATGCCTCTTTGTATAATATTGAAGCGCAAAAAGCGAACGCCAAAGCACAAAAAGCGGCCTTTCACCCTAACGTAGATTTATCTGCCCGCTACGGTAGCCAAGATAGAGATGAGCTTGGTCAAAATGAAACCAGAACAGAAGCGCGAGTCGGCATAGATATTAGTTATAACTTGTATAACGGTGGTCTAGATAGCGCTAATTTAGAACAAGCTTATCAAGATATAAACATTGCAAAATATCAACGAGATCAAGCCTGTATTGATATTCGTCAAAGTCTGCAAATTGCCTACTACAACGTCACTATACTAGAGCAAAAGTTGCCAGCGCTTAATCAACACCGCGAATCATCAACTAAAGTTAAAATTGCATATAAAGATCAATTTGATATAGGCCAACGAACTCTACTAGACGTGCTTGATGCCGAAAACGAATCGTTCCAATCAACACGTTCATACATAGTTGCGCTATACGACCGCCAATCGGCTATTTTAACTATGCTAAAAGAAATGGGGAAATTATTGCCAGCACTTGACGTAATGTCAGGTAAATACCCTACATTAAAAGAGCTAACTGACGATCCTATTGTGCATAACGCACAAAATATTTGTCCGAGTTACGATGTAGCAACCACCTTTAGCCGCAAGGCATTTCTACAAAAAAAAGCGAAGCAAGATAATGCCTACATGAGTGTAACCGCTATGCCAAGGTACTTAGATATACCGTTGGAAACCGACACTACACCAAGTAACTTTTTAGATGATGATGGTGACGGCGTACCAAACGAGCAAGACACTTGTCCGAGTACACCGCTGTCAACTAATGTTGATTTATCTGGCTGTACAATTTATAGCGCATCAACCTCGAATATAGAGATTGGTATCCCTTTTTCTGCTGACTCAAGCGATGTAAGGTCTCAATATATTCAAGAAATTAGTCGGCTTGCAGATTTTTTAAAAGAAAACCCAAATAAGCAGGTTGAAATACGAGGTCATGCATCTCTAGATGGAGATCGAACATATAACCGCAAACTATCTGAAAAACGTGCGTTTGCCGTTGCTGAAATTCTAATTAAACAATTCGATATAAAACCAAAACGTGTTAAATCGTTCGGGTACGGTATTGATCAACCTCGAGTAAACGAAATATCAGTAAGAGCGAATGCTGCGAATCGACGTATCGAAGCTGTAATTACTGATAGCTAAGTCAATTAACGTTATGTAAATAACCTAAACTCGGCTTGAAATATTTAAGCTAAATTTATTTCTCGAGTTTAGGTTTAGTAGTAACAACCGCATGCAGTTCTACATAACATTGGATGGTTTATGGAATTAAACGATGTACTTGATCATGGTGGCATACTCGTTGACTGCCTAGCAGTTTTATGTCGCCATCATGATAAAGAGTTTTCAAGAGAAGCACTATTAAATGGACTTCCTCTAACTGATGGAAATCTTACTCCATCAGGTTTTTCGCGCGCAGCTAAGCGCATTGGCTTTAAATCGAAAGTAGTTAATAAGCCACTACAAAAAATTAATACAGCACTACTGCCTGCCATCTTAATTTTAAAAGACAATCAAGCCTGTGTTATTAATTCTATTGATTACGATAAGCAGGTGGTGAGTGTAATTTACCCAGAGCTTACCGAATCAGTTATCGAACAAAGCATTGATGAATTAGCAGGCAACAGTGTTGGTTTAATTATTTATGCACAACCAGAATTTGCATTTGATGAGCGAACACCTGTACTTGAAAAACTATCAAAAGACGGATGGTTTTGGGGAGTAATTAAAGAATGCCGCTCACTTTATAAAGACGTAATCATTTCAGCTATTGCTTTGGGCTTTTTGTCGGTTGCTATGCCTTTATTTGTAATGAATGTATATGACCGCGTAGTGCCTAACCATGCAACAGAAACCCTTTGGGTACTTGCCATTGGTATTTTAATAGCACTCACTGCTGACTTTGTTTTACGCTTAGTAAGAGGCTATTTTGTAGAGCTTGCTGCAAGCAGAATAGATGTCAAAGTATCGGCTGTAATTATGGAGCGGGTATTAGGTATGAAACTAAAAAACCGTCCATCATCAGCTGGCTCCTTTGCTAGCAATATTCAATCATTTGAAGCTGTACGTAACTTTTTTAGCTCCATAACGCTTGTCGCATTAGTCGACTTACCATTCGTAGTTTTATATTTAATTGTTATCGCCATTATTGGCGTACCTCTAAGTTTACCCATTATCGCGGGCGCACTTATATTATTAGCTTACGCTATAGCCGCACACCGCAAACTTGAAGCCCTTTCAGAGCAAACAATGAAAGCAAGCTCAATGCGAAATGCAGTATTAGTAGAAAGTTTAACCAATATTGAAGATGTAAAAAGCTTTCACTCAGAGTGTAAAACACAATCTGTATGGGAAAAGTCGACCATTTACATTGCGCAAGTAAACGCACAAAGTCGACTCGTTTCTAGCTCTATATCAAATACAGCATCGTGGATACAGCAATGTGTAGGCGTGATAATAATGATAATAGGCGTACACCTCGTTATTGAAGGTGAGCTAACTCAAGGCGGATTAATTGCAGCCTACTTATTATCATCTCGTGCTATGGGCCCTATTGGGCAGTCAGCCGCTGTTTTAGCGCAATATCATCATGCCGCAATAGCAATGCAATCACTAAATGAGATTATGGAAAAAGAGGTCGAGCGCCCACCTGGTAAGCATTGGTTAAGACACCCTATTTTAAAGGGCGATATAGAATTTAAAGATGTATGCTTTAAATACTCTGACGAATCTCATAATGCACTCAACGGCGTTAGTTTTAAAATTAAAGCCGGTGAAAAAGTCGCAATTTTAGGACGTAATGGCTCTGGTAAAAGTACATTAGAAAAGCTTATCTTAGGGCTATATGAACCCTGTTCAGGAGCAATTTTGATGGACAATAACGATATACATCAAATTGACCCTGCAGAGCTTCGCCATAATATTGGTTATGTACCGCAAACCGTAGCCCTGTTTTATGGGACCTTAAAAGACAACCTTACGATAAGCGCTTGGCATGCCAAAGACGAGCAAATTATTGAAGCCTGTGAGCGAAGCCAATTATTTGATTTAATTAATTCGCACCCCGACGGATTTGATCTACAAGTAGGCGAGCAAGGCCGCCAATTATCAGGAGGGCAACGCCAAGCTGTAGGTATGGCAAGAGCCATAATTAACGACCCACCAATACTATTACTAGATGAACCAACCTCATCGCTAGATCACAATAGTGAAAGTAAAATTATTAACAATTTAAAAAATTATTCTAAAAATAAAACCCTAATTGTAGTGACTCACCGCTCATCATTACTCGAGCTTGTTGACCGTATTATAGTTTTAGATAACGGAAAAGTAGTTGCTGATGGACCAAAACAAAAAGTAATTGCGGCGTTAAATAATAAAACCGTGGAGCAAGCCTCATGAGTGATAACAAAAAACCACTTGAACAACGCTCTTTTGAATCTGTTAGCAAAGCAATAGAAGCAAGAAAACAAGGTAAGCCATCCGTATTTAATAAACTATTTAAAGGATGGATTTCACCGCCAAATACTCAAGACTGGGTAGTAGATGCACAGTGGGAAAAAATGCAGCAGGAACCAGCAAGCGCTAGGTTACTGCTTTATTTAATTTGTTTAACGTTTATATGCCTTATTGTGTGGTCTGGCTTTGCTAATTTAGATGAAGTTGCTCGTGGCGAGGGTCGTGTTATTCCCTCTAATAAATTACAGCTTATTCAATCTTATGATGGTGGTATGGTCGAAAAAATAAATGTCCGAGAAGGCCAAATAGTAAACGAGGGTGATGTACTCATTAAAATAGACCCTACCCGCTTTATTTCTAGCTTTAGAGAAAATCAATCCAAGGTTGAATCGTTAAGTGCAAAAGTTGCGAGGCTCAGAGCGCTCACTCAAAAAAAGGAGCTCGTATTTAACGAAGATGTTATAAAAAATGCACCTCAGGTGGTTCAACACGAACGCTCTCTTTATTTGAGTAACAGCCAAGAGTTGGAGCAACAGGTAAGTATACACAAACGCCAACTAGAGCAGCGACACCAAGATTATATTGAAGCAAAAGCGGCACTTCAGCAGCATACCAGCGCGCTACGCTTAACAAACAGGGAGCTTAAAGTGACCCGCCCATTGTTACGCACCGGTGCTATTTCGGATATAGATATTATTCGTTTAGAGCGTCAAATAGTTGATTTAAACGGCGAGATAAACAGAACCAAAGCAGTTATAAATAGGAGTCTTTCGGCCATTAACGAAGCTAAAAATAAGGTAACCGAAGTTGAGCTCGTTATGATTAACCGCTGGAACAATGAACTCTCCGAAGCGCTACTGCGACTAGATTCAATTAAAGAAACTGAATCTGGCTTAGCCGATAAAGTAACTCAAACTGAAATACGCTCTCCTGTTAAAGGCACTGTACAACGATTATTAGTTAATACTGTTGGCGGTATTTTACAGCCAGGTAGTGATGTTATGGAAATTGTCCCGCTTGACGCTCAACTTGTAGTAGAGGCAAAAATCCCGCCTAAAGACATTGCATTTTTACGCCCTGGGCAATCTGCAATGATAAAATTTAGTGCCTACGACTTTGCCGTATATGGTGGCCTTGAAGCCGAAGTATTACATATAAGTGCCGATACAATTACAGATGACCGCGAGAATACCTTTTATTTGGTGCAGCTAAAAACCACCAAAAATAATTTTTCAAAAGAGCTGACTATTATTCCAGGAATGACCACTCAAGTGGATATTATTACCGGTAAAAAAACCGTACTTGAGTATATTTTAAAACCGGTTCTTAGAGCTACATCGCAAGCAATGACAGAGCGTTAAAACATTTTATAAATGGAGAAGTAATGCGCCAAAGTATTTTTATTACACAGCCTGAATTTGAATCGAAACACTGGCATACAGCGTTTCCTGGTTGTTTGATATTCACAAAAGAACCACACAGAGTCACGGCATCAAGTATTATTTGGGTTTTAGCCGGCACACCTAATTGGCTTGAGCTTGTTAAAAAGTATTCTCAGCAACGTTTACTGGTTATAGTTATGACTAACGAACTAGAAATAAATCAACTAAGAAGTGCGCTTGAAGCAGGAGCTAGGGGGTACGTAGAAGCACTCGCTACTAAAGTAATTATTGAACAAGTACTTGAGACAATTTGTACTGGCGGAATATGGTTACCAGGACAATTACTATCTAACTTAGTAGGAGCTTTATCAAATACACCGTTTAAATATGCGAGCACATGCGAGCTTGATGTACTCACAAAGCGAGAACGTCAAGTAGTTGATATTGTTGTAACAGGTGCAACTAATAAGCAAGCTGCAGAATCTTTAAATATTACAGAACGCACAATTAAAGAGCATATGAGCTCTATATTTAATAAGCTAAAAGTTCGCGACCGTATTCAATTAATGTTAGTTGTAAAAGGGCATTAACCGCACCGTTAACGCCTATTACTTACTCTTTAATAACCCCATCAAAACCTAAGTTAATAAGCGTATCTATATCATCTTGGCTTGTTACACCTTGAGCCACCACTTTAATGCCAATAGAATGCGCTAACGTGCACACTCCTCGCAGAAATGTTTGGTTATCTTGGCTGTAACTAATATTGTGTCCGTAAACACTATCAACCTTAATCATTTCAAGACCAAATTCCTGAATTTTATTAATTTTAGTAAATTCAGGGCCCACACGTTTTAATGCTACCTTAGCGCCCATACATCGAGCCTGCTCACAAAAATCTTTAAATATCTCAATTTCGCTAACGGCAATACTTTCACGAATATCAAAACAAATTTTAGAGGCTAAATCAGGAAACGCCGAAAGGTACGTAAGAATCGAAGCAAGTGCAGCATCATCAAGTAACGTTTGAGCAGATAATTCAACCGAAATCAGTTCACTTGGTGGCTCAATACTATAATGAGCCACCAACGCCTTAATTAAACCCCAATCTAAACGCGCTAATAACTTTAATCGGTTAGCCCACTGGTAGTAGTAACTAGCACGGTATACTTGCCCACCAAGCTTTAGGCTCAACCCTAATTGATTTTGCATTACCTGCCCTGTAAAGCTCGTTACTGGGTAAGTATTTATTTCTAAATTATTATTGTTGAGTGCCTCTTCTATGGCATTTTTCCAGCTAGTTGCATTATCAAACAGCTCACTTTCTTGCTTGATTTGAGCTACTTTTGCTTGTACATCAGATTGTTTACCCGATGATTTTAAAAGTTCATCCGCACGCTTTAATACATCAAATCGCGTGTCGTCTTTTTGAATATAAGTACAGCTGTGAGGTATCGCTAGCTTAACGTTTTTATACTCTTCAACAAACGATTGATGCATCAATAAAATACGTTCACTGATTACTTGAATATCATCAATATCACTAAATAAAACGGTAAAATCGCTGTGAGAAATACGTGCAATGTAATTTTCAGAAAAGTGTTCTTGGTTGCTCTCTAAGAAGCTAACCAACATCTGTGAAAATCGACGTAGAAAGTTAACCATTTCTACTCGTCCCACTTCCTCACTTACGCGATCGAGGTTAACAACCCTAAATAAAAATAAGGCACCATGGGCATGATCTTTCGATTTTTGTAAGTGAGCCTCAAGCGTTGCACCAAAGTATTCTCTATTTGCTAAACCAGTTAGCTCATCGTGTTGCGATTTAAATCTAAGCTCTTCTAAACGTTTATTATCTTCTTTAATAATACGGCTAAAACGGGTAGATAATTGGTTCATTGATTGCACTAAACGCGCAAACTCAAAAGTGCGCGGAACGCTCGATTTTATAAAACGTTTTTCACCAAATGCATTAGCCTGATACACAACATCATCTAGTGGTTTTAATATCCTACTTAAAAAGTAAGCACTAACTATACAAGCAAAAAAAGCGACAATTAAAAAACTAAAAAATAATTTAAGCGCACTTTCCCATAAGGCTTGCTCAGCATATTGACTATGGCTTTCTATAAACAAAGTACCAAACTGCTGCCAACCATCATTTACTTGCCCAACCCCTGACTGTACATTTAATCCATACATTGATCTAAACCACTGCGGAGCCGTCGCTTTAAGTTCATCGGTAAACGTGCGTTTAACAATCACCTCACCATTAGGGTTTTGTAGTTCTATTCGCTTATAGTGACCGGTATCAAATGTGGCCGATACTAATAACTCAAGCTCAACGGGGTCTTTGTCTAATTGGCTGATCATTAACGCGAGTGAACTGGCGTTATCTACATTTTTTAAGTACAGCTGGGTCGAAAAATAACTTTTAGCCGAATTAGTGCTAATTAAAACACTACTTATAAAGCCTACAAAAATAACAATTAATAATGCAATCCACAGCTCTTGCCTGAGTGTTATTTTTCGTTTTTTAAGATACTTAGATAAGGAAAATGATGCCATTACCACATAACTCCTTCTTTGGTTGTCTGCTCCAAAATTTTACGCCAGCGTGAAAGTCTTGCTGTTGGGCTGGCTACACTTTTGGTTGAATTATTAGCCCATAAACCTTGGCTGTTAAAGCTAAAAACAGGGCTTAAATCTACACGTTTTGCAGCAGGTAAAACCTTTGTTATTAAACTGTCTAAAATAAGTGGCTGAGCGTTTGGTGTAGCAAAATAACCTAACACCATATGTGCTTGCGTTTTGTTAGTGCCCGCAATTTTTGCTTTTACATAAATAAGGCGTAACTTGTCGTCACTCACCCCTAGGGCTCTCAAGCTTATATACTTTGCTATTGCGTAATCTTCACAATCACCTAGGCCTCTGCCTAACGTTTCTAAAGGGGTTGCCCAATAATCATTTTGTTTCCAAAGCAAAATATCAGTTTGATAGCGTAAATTACGCGCAAAAAAATCATTAACAATAAGAATTTGTTGTTGCTCTGGTTTGTTTTGAGTTTGTACCAACATACTTTGCCAGTTACGTGCAACAGCCGCTCGCGCAGGTCCATATTTTTGACCCATCAGCTCAATAAAGGTATTAAATTGAATAGTTAGTCGGCTTGCAAGCACACCACTAGAGAGTACAAAAAACAGTAATAGGTAGCGCAAATTGGCTTTGCACCATATAAATAATTTAGGATTTAAATAAGTTGGCTTAAACGCCATTTACAGAGCCACTGTTAATATAAGTGGCAATAAAATACATCTGTTGAGCACTACGCAATCTGCTTAAAAATTAATCCTAACAACAGCATAGCACTCAATATAAGAGGATGAGATATTTTGAATAACTTTTTTAATCATTAGGGCGTGTTGACCTTTGTGGATTGAGATTTGTTCAATCTAGGGGCGATTAAATCGCGGCGCGAGGTTTGTAACCTAGTGGGCTAAGTAAAAACCGAGCAACAAAGAGTTGATCGTCCCTAGAAAGAACCCAAAGGGCAGCGCATGTTTGGTATTTATACTACGTTATCGCCTATTCATCGAGAATAACCACACTACATAGGCTCCGCCTTGCCTAAAAACCAAACATACTGCTGCAAATTCACCCACCAAAGATCAACACGCCCTAGTAATAAGTTACTTTTTTAACTTCGCGTGGTTTTACTTCACCTATGTATAAATCGTGCACACGCTTCATATTAAGCTCAAGCTCGGTCACGTAAGTGTCATCTACTGCGTAAGTTTTAATTATTTGTGCACCTTTAATAAGCCCCTGCACTTTACTTTCTAAGTAATCGTCTTGAGCAATTGAACCTTCCACCGTTGTTCCGGCGGTAATTTTTTGCCCATATACTTGCTCAGTAAGCTCGCGGTAAGCCTCAAGCTTAGAAGCCTTAATTGCCATAAGTTGTTTTTGCGACGCGTTAGCGCCTTTTTGCAAGCTAATAGGTGCATACCCTATCGCTTTTAAAACGGGGTAATTATTTGGCTCTACATATTTATATTCAACATGCTTATCAAAAACGCTGCTACAACCACCTAAGGTTAAACACCCAAGTGTAATAAGTAATGAAATTGCTCGCATAGCATTTAGCCCTTGTATAGTAATTAGCAGTACATATGCACGTTTAATGCCATTTATAGCATTACTAATAATTACCAAATAACATTGGTACAGTCCTTGCTCTACTTAGTTAATAGCTAACGTTTAATTGGAGTAAAAGTATGAAGTCGTTTTTATTATTGGCATTTGCAGGGTTAAGTGCAACGGCATTATTAACCTTCTCCCCTTTTACTAAAGCGCAGTGGTATGAATCAACAGGCCATGCGAACGTTCAAAATGGTGATACGAGCGCAGCTAAATCTGCCGCTATAAAAGATGCGATTACACAAGCGCTAGTGTTCTCTGGCGCACGGGTTAGCTCTGTACAAACCTTAGTAGATGGCGTGTTAATGCAAGATCAGCTAAAAATTAGCAGCCACGGCGAAATTCAAAAAATTGAACTGATCAGCGAAAATAAATACGACAATAAATTTGCGATTACATTACGACTCGATATTTTTTCTCAAACAGAGCAATGCCCACAAAATAGTTTTAATAAGTTTGTGGCCGTTACACAAAGCCAACTTGTTCATCGTGAACACGCCAAAATGGGTCAAATATTTGACGTAAGCAAAGCGATTAGCAAAAATATTTTTACTTCCCTGCAAAAATCAAAAATGAGCGCAGTACCTATTGCTTACTATAATAATGCAATAAGCGTTGATAAATACTTTTCGCAGCAGCACGACTATTCAAACGCTCAATTAGAAGAAATATCTTCGCGAAGTAACGCTCAATATGTTCTGCTTAGCCAAATAACCAGCCTTTCGACTAGCGACAAACTCAATAACGATTATGCATTTTGGCAAGACGAGGCGTATGAGCGCAGTTACAACATTGAGTTTGCACTGTTTGATGGCACTACCTATGAGCAACTTTGGCAAAATAGTTACCATACTCAAGCAATTTGGCCATTTGAAAAAACAACCATAGTTGATGTTAATAGTGATAGATTTTGGCAATCGCCTTATGGGCAAAGCATAACCGATATCAACCAATCAGTAAGTTATGACATTCAAGCAGCTATGGCGTGTTTACCTACTCAAGGTAAAATAATGCATATGGAAAATAGCAAAATCGTTATTAACTTAGGTAAAGCTCATGGGTTAAAAAAAGGCCAAATGCTAAGCATTGCGCACCATAACTATTTAACCGACGCGGCAGGTAATGTTATGCCACACACCATCACCACGCTTAATAAAATTCGCGTAGAGCAGCTTTATCAGCAAACTGCAGTAGCTGTCAGTATTGATGACAAACCACTACCTGGCGTGCAAATTAACGATGTTGTAGAAATAATCAGCCAAGATCTTTAGAGTTTTTTACTCAATTTAGCTTTTAAATTAGGGTGAGCCGATAACCACTCGCCCAATTGTTCTACACCAGATAAATGCGGATAATGCTTTCTGCATGCAAACACCACATTACGCTGCTGATTAGGAAATATAGGCAAGTAATCAATCCCTACACGGTCGGTACATGCCAACTTTGGTACAAATGTAATACCGTCATCCATAGCCACTAACGCTAATAATGTTTCTAAACTATTACCTTTATACTGGTTAGATACATCGACTCCTGCAGAAAAACAAAACTTTTGGGCTTGATCTTTAAAGCAATGGCCATCACTTAACATTAATAGGCTGCATCCTTGAAGATCGCTCAGCGCTACTTTTTTATGCTTAGACAGCGCGTTATCGTGTGATACCGCCACTAAAAAATCTTCTTTGTATAAAGCAACCGTATGGTAATTAATAAGCTCTGGCACATCGGCTAAAATAGCAAAGTCGAGTTCACCCTTGTTTAAAGCTTCTAAAATTGTTGCTGTTTGCATCTCAATAAACGAAAACTGGCTATCAATAAATGCCGCTTTCATCGATGTTAATAACGCAGGCAACAAGTAAGGCGCAATGGTAGGAATAATACCAATAGTTAATTTACCTTGTAGAGGCTCGTTAGAAGTAGCAGCAAGTTCTTTGAGTATTTGCGTTTGTTCTAAAATAATCTCTATTTGCGTCAACAAACGTTCACCTTTTGCTGTTAAGGTAACTTGCTTGGTTGAGCGATCAAACAAAGTAACGCCAAGCTCATTTTCGAGTTTTTTTACTTGACCACTTAATGTAGGCTGGCTTACAAAACATGCATCGGCAGCTTTGCGAAAATGTTTATATTGCGCTATTGCTTTTACATATTCAAAATCTTTTAAGTTCATATTCAGCTCTACGTGATAGTTTATAACTATCAGTTTAATACAAACAAACGATTGGAACTATATTTAATTATTCACCATAATGGCTATCAACAAATCAAGAGGAACAAAAATTATGTTAAACAATATCGAAGGTCAAACAATCCCAAGTGTTACATTTGCAACTCGTCAAAATAACGATTGGAAATCAGTAACAACAGATGACATTTTTAAAGGTAAAACTGTTGTAGTGTTTTCACTACCAGGTGCATTCACACCAACATGTTCATCAACTCACTTACCACGTTACAACGAATTAGCAGGCGTACTTAAGCAAAACGGCGTTGACGAAATTGTATGTTTATCAGTAAACGATACCTTTGTAATGAACGCATGGGCTGAGCATCAAGAAGCGCAAAACATTACTTTATTACCAGATGGCAACGGCGAATTTACTGACGGCATGGGCATGTTAGTAGACAAGAACGACCTAGGCTTTGGTAAGCGCAGCTGGAGATACTCTATGCTTGTTAAAGATGGCGTGATTGACAAAATGTTCATCGAACCAGATTTACCAGGTGACCCGTTTGAAGTATCTGATGCAGACACAATGCTTGATTACATCAACCCTAAGCAAGCTAAACCAGAACCAGTAAGCATCTTTACTAAACCTGGCTGTCCTTTCTGTAAAAAAGCAAAAGAGCTTCTTGCAGAAAAAGGCTTCGCATATGAAGAGATTGTTATGGGTGCAGGCGCATCACTAACAAGTTTAAAAGCTGTATCTGGTCGTGACACTGTTCCACAAATATTCATTGGTGGTAAACACATCGGTGGTTCAGACGACTTAGAAAAATACTTTGCTTAATTAATAAGTAAATTAAATACCTAACGTTAGTAGGTAAAAAATAGGGGCTTTTATGCCCCTATTTATTAGAGGAAAAAATACGATGAAAGAATTGCAAACCGATGTTGTTGTTATAGGCGCAGGCACTGCTGGTTTAAGTGCTTATCGTAATGCTAAACAGTTCACACAAAATGTATTAATGATCGAATCAGGCCCATACGGCACCACATGTGCACGTGTTGGTTGTATGCCAAGCAAGTTATTGATTGCAGCCGCAGAAGCTGCACACGCAATTGAAATGGCTCCTGCATTTGGTGTTCATAGCTCAAAGCCTATCATTGATGGCAAAGCAGTTATGGCACGCGTTAAAAGTGAACGAGATCGTTTTGCAGGATTCGTAGTAGAAGCCGTAGATGAATTACCAGATGGTGATAAAATTCGTGGTTACGCTAAATTTTTAGACACAAACCGCATACAAATAGACGACCACACAATTATTACAGCAAAACGCTTTGTAATTGCCACCGGTTCACGCCCTTCGTACCCAGGCGTATTTAATAACTTTGGCGACAAACTTATTATAAACGACGACGTATTTGATTGGGATGACCTACCAGAATCAGTCGCTGTATTTGGCCCTGGTGTAATAGGTCTTGAAATTGGCCAAGCACTTAGCCGACTAGGCGTAAATGTAAAACTATTTGGTGTAGGCGGCGCAATTGGCCCACTTACAGACCCAGTAGTAAAAGACTATGCAAATACTGTTTTTGCTGAAGAATTTTTTGTAGATACCGACTCAAACGTATCTGACATGATGCAAGTTGGTGACAAAGCACAGCTAACTTACACCGACAAACAAGGTGAAAAACACACCGAACAGTTTGACTACGTACTTGCAGCCACAGGCCGAGTACCTAACGTAGATAAACTAGGCCTTGAAAACACAGGCATTGAACTTGATGAACGCGGCGTACCGCACGCAGACACACACACAATGCAGTGTGGTGAATCGAACATATTTATAGCAGGCGATGCGAGTAACATGCTCCCATTGTTACACGAAGCATCAGACCAAGGTGCTATTGCAGGTCAAAATGCCGGGCGCTTCCCAGATGTGCGTATAGGTCTGCGCAGAGCTAAAATTGCAGCTGTATTTAGCGACCCACAAATAGCAATGGTAGGCGAAAGCTACAAGCAAATTACCGACCGTTTAGGCCCATGTGGTTGTTTTGAAGTAGGCGAAGTCAGCTTTGAAAACCAAGGCCGTAGCCGAGTAATGCTTAAAAACAAAGGTCATATGCGTGTATATGCAGAGCAAGGTACAGGCTTATTTTTAGGTGCAGAATTTATTGGCCCACAAGCCGAACACATCGCTCACTTACTAGCATGGGCTGTACAAAACAAAATGACCGTACCAGAAATGCTTGAGATGCCATTTTACCACCCAGTAATTGAAGAAGGGTTACGTACCGCCCTTCGCGATTTAAACGCCAAACTTAAATTTGGCCCAGACATTGTAAATTCATGTATGGAATGTGGCCCAGGCGCATAAACTATTTGCCACACATACAAACTTGCTAGCAAAAGCCAAAACTAACGTTTTGGCTTTTTTTTATAATTTTTTTAAGCTGACCTCTCAAAAAAAAATTTAGCTGTTACACTTAATTGGTAATTCAATTAAAAAGATGGAATAGCTATGCCCAATAATAAATTTAGACTAGTCACTCGCAGCGATTTTGATGGCTTAGTTTGTGCCGTATTGCTTAAAGACTTAGACCTAATTGACGATATTTTGTTTGTTCATCCAAAAGACATGCAAGATGGCAAAATAGACATTACCGAAAACGATATTACGACCAACCTCCCCTACGTTGCAGGCTGTCACATCGCATTTGATCATCACCTTAGCGAAACCGTTCGTAACTCAAGCGACATAAAAAATCATATTATTGATCCAGAAGCCCCATCAGCAGCTCGCGTAGTTTATGACTATTATGGCGGCGCTGAAAAACTTCCAAATATTTCTGTTGAAATGATGGACGCGGTAGATAAAGGCGATGCTGCTCAGTTTTCAAAAGACGAAATATTAAACCCAACCGATTGGGTCTTAATGAACTTTATTATGGATGCGCGAACTGGACTTGGCCGTTTTCGCGAGTTTAAAATTTCAAATTACCAATTAATGATGAAACTGATTGATGCGTGTAAAGATCAGAGCATCGAAGAAATCCTACAAATGGAAGACGTAGCCGAACGTGTTGCTTTATATAACGAGCATAACGAAAAAGCCAAAGAGCAAATTTCTCAATGCGCTACCGTCCATAAAAACTTAGTGGTCCTTGATTTAACCCAAGAAGAAACAATTTACGCCACAAACCGATTTGTTATTTATGCAATGTACCCCGACTGCAATATCTCGATTCATAAAATGTGGGGCCTTAAAAAACAAAACGTAGTTTATGCCGTTGGTAAATCAATCACTAACCGCAGCTCAAACACGAATGTTGGCGAACTGTGCCTTAAATACGGCGGTGGTGGCCATTTAAATGCAGGTACTTGCCAAGTAGAAACAAGTAAATCTGAAGCCGTACTTAGTGAGCTAATCAATACGATTACAAGTGATGGCTAATATTAACTTACAATAACCAGAGTCATATAATAGCTCTGGTTATTTTATTTTAGTAGAGTGAGCTTTAATCGATCTCTTTTTCATATAAATTTCTGTAATAATAAAAGAAATAATGACCTCATGTTAGATACTAAAAACTTCGAAAAAACACTTTATCAAGATACCAAAAAAGCGTTTAAAAACATTATACAAAAATACGGTAACGATCTTTATGTAATGGGCTTTTACCACACAGGTAGCTACTCACTACTTCCAATGTTTAATACCTTATCGGATTTAAAAAAAGTATTTGAAGAAGAGTACGGCAATGATGTAAGTAGTTTTTACATGGCTAAATGGAATCCAGAAGACTACCCCACGCTTGAGGATTATTCCGAATACTTTGATGAAACAACTCTAGAGTGTCAAAAACTAGAAAACAGCATTGATTTGTTTCAATCAGATATAGAAGCAATGGATAATTGGCATCAATGGCTTACAACCATGGAGAAAGTGCTCATACAATTAGATACCGAAGGAATATTTTCAAATGGTATCGAACGCGAAAAAATTACTTTAGCAATACTCGCCTATAATGAAGAAGAAAGTATTCAATTTAAAAGAATCAAACGACTTAACCCACCAACTGTTCTAGCACAAATTCAAACTGACTTTGAAGCCATGATTACAGAGCGTGAAAAATGCGAGCAAGAAGCTTTAAACGCCTTCAATTAAAAAGTGCAACACTACTACATATACGATATACACAAAGTATAAGGGAGGGAGGTTAAAATATAACTCATTGATTTTATTGGTAGCCCCTGCAAGAATCGAACTTGCAACTGCCCCTTAGGAGGGGGCCGTTATATCCATTTAACTAAGAGGCCACAAATAAGCTGTGTGCTTAGAAGTGTGAATTATAACGGCATCTGGTTTTTTATATCAAGCGACAACTGAACTTAATTGCTTGATAAGTATATATCTTCTTTATTTAGTACATAAATTGGGATTAGTTTTCGACTACTCGCGACGATTTTTTTTGTATGCGCGTTAATTACACGTGTATTTACAACAACAGCATCATGGCGATAAATTAATGTACCCGCTAATACATGGCTCGCCATTTGCTCTTCGCTAAGCTTTTCAATATCGCGCGAAAAAGCAAAATCACCACGGCTATTTACATCTATTGTTTGGGTTGTTTTAAAATCAACCACGCCATAACCAAACTTTTGTAACTGATGAATTAACGTCTCAGATATTTGATTACCCAATTGATTACTTTTAGTAAGCGATGAATCAAGATCGACCAAGGTAGTAACGGCAATATTAATATTGGCGTTGGTATCACTTTCAAACTCAAGCGTATCAACCAAATCAAGCGCCATTTGCTCTACATAGTTAGCAAGTGTTTTATGGTGCTGAAGTGGTGTAAATTGATTGCCGTTAGCATCATCTTGAGTTGATTTTTGCTCGGCTGTTTTAAGCATGCTTGCTAAGTCATAATTTACTTGTGTGGTTGAAGATGCATTCATTTCAGCACTTTCATTATTTTGAGTAAAGGCACAACCAGTTAAATTAGCTAAAGCAAAAAAAACGATAAAGCGGTTAAATAATTTACTATACATAATTATCTCACTTGCTTGCTTGTTTTAACATTATGCCATCAGTGCGATAGCTACTATTAAGCGCATCAACAACTGACTGTGGAATAAACCCTTGTGCAGAACCTACCACGGCCTTACTTTCTAGCCCAACAATACGTGCATTAACAAGTACACCACCTTGATGGTTTACAAGCGTACCGGCTAGTACATATTTAAAGTTTTGATCTTGATTTAGCTCTAAATAGTCGCGACTAAATACAAAGTCGCCTGTTGAGGTAACACGCATATAATCAGTTGTTTTAAAATCAATAACGGGTACACCAAAGCTATGTAATTCATGCATGAAGCTTTCTGCAATTTGGTTTCCTAGTAAGCTACCATCGTTGTAGTCTTCATCTAAAAAAATAAAACTCGAAACAGCTAACGGTGTTTGTTCACTTACATACTGTAAGTTTTCAACCATGTCTTGCATTATGCCGCGCACATAATGGTTAATATTTTTGCGCATTGGCGGTGTTGCTTTTGTGTAGTTATCTTGTGGAGCCATTCCTGACTGAAATAAGTTATCGTCAGAAACAGGCGCTGCAACGTCGCGTTGGTTACTCACCAGTTGGTTGCTTTGCTCACTTTGTGGTGTTGTGGTGTCTGTATTCATTGTGCCTAGTATTTGAGAGCAACCAAAGCCCAGTGGTAAGCATAATGTAATTAATAGGTTTTTCATTTTGTGCTCCAAATTAGTATTCGCTTCGGTATAAAAGTCCGTCACGCTGCTGAATTTTCTCATTGCCCCACATTACATTAATTGGGATCTCGGTACTTCCCGCAGAGAGCACCTGTTTATTTTCTATATTCACAAGCCGTGCATTAACTATGTATGCATGCTGCTGACGAGTCACTGTTCCTGTGATAACTAAGTCAATATTTTGGCGATTACGTAATTTACTTAAATCGCGACTTAAAATACTGTCTGAGTTTTCTGATAAAGAGAGGTTATTCCCAAGTCTGTACTCAACGGTGTGATAACCCAGTTGAGTAAATTGTGTAAGCAGACTTTCTTGGATCTGCTGACTTAAGCCTGAGGCCTGCCCTGTCACTAATTTTGTATCTAGTGCATCTGCATAAAAGAAGCTACTAACGCCAACACGTGCATTAGCATTTAATGCTCCGTTTAGGTGGTTAAGTTGCGACGTTAAATTAACTACATAGTCATTAACCGTAAAAGGAGCCATGGCTGCTTTAGGTGCATCTGTAGGCACACTTGGTTCTGGCGGCGGCACCAAGTTACAAGCAGCTAAATTTAAAAATAATAAAGGCAGTAAAAGGCGCATAATTGCCATCCTCTTCAAAACATACTGAGGATGAAGCAATTTGTATGCCGACTTAACTATTGTGCGATAAAGGGCTGATCTACGTAATAGCTAACTAAACAATTTATATTTTGGCTCTTTAATTTTTGACAGTCAGCCATAGCGTTTTTTTTGTCTATGTATGCGCCTAGCTTTAAACGGTTATACATAACTCCTTTTACATTTATTGTTTCAACATTCATCACAAAGTTATCGCCTAGTAAGCTAGGAAGCTTTTTTTGTAGTTGCCTAAAAGCTAAAGAGAGTTGTTCTTTTTGCGTTATTGAAAGCACTTGTAAAGCAAATTTAGGATCAACTGGTTTTTTTAATTGTAAATTGGAGCGATTAATTTTGTTGGTATGAACGATTTCTGCTTTTATTACTGGTGCGTTTTTCTGCTCATTTTCTTTTGCAATTGTATTGAGTTGCGATATTAGTAAGCTTAAGTCTTCTTCAATAAGTAATAAACGCGCAAGTTCTGGCTTCATATTTTGCCACTGCTGGGAGCTTATTTTTAAAGTTTCAAGTTCTTGCTTTGTTATTTTTACGTAGCTTTTTTCGTCAGTTACGTTGGTCTGAGTAGCACTTCCATCAATTGCTTTATTATTTGCACAACCATAACTTAGCAACATTGCACTGATTAAAAATATACATTGAACTCTTTTCATCCTAATTCCTTTAATGGAGTATTTTATGTGTTTCAACAACACACTTTAATCCTTGCGCTTTTACTGAGTCGCATACAGAAATAAGCTCTGGCGAACTGTTTGTTGCGTACGCTAAGGCTAAAATAAATTTATTTTTAGCTTTATCATGCATATAAAAAGCTTCTTGCTGCTCTATTCGTGGTGCTATTAAACGGTAATAAATTTTTAAGATATTTAACGAACTAAAACTTCCTGCATTGGCAATGCTTCCAGTTGTTGCACTGAGCGCCTTTAACGTTAAATCAACGCCCATTACTACATCTCCTTGAGGCGATAAATTAACTGTTATATTTTGAGTGTTTTTTAGCTGCTTGCGTTGTTTATATTCATCATCAATTACTGCTTTATACTGCCCCGGTTTAAGGTCTGTAAATAAATAATAGCCATCATATGCTGCTTGAGTTTGTGCAACTTGATCCCCTTTCTCATTCAACAGCGCTATATTTGCAAAGGGTTGGATCTGTGTTGTATCACCTTTTTGTTGATAAACAACTCCCTCCACTTCACTTGCATTATTTAATGCGAAGTCCATATACTCTACAAAACCAGCCCTTGGGGTAATAGAAAAACCCTCGTTAGCTGGTATTAAAAACGGATCTTCAAAACTATTTCTATCAAGTATTATATCTGTTGTACGATTTGCTGGCATTGAAGTTAATAGCGCAACGCCATGTTCGTCTGTAATTGCTTGACGATAATTGTGAACGCCTTTTACTTTTACGCCGGCAACGCCGTGCTCATCATCATCCATAATACCGTTATTATTTTGATCTAAGAATACGCGTAACATTAAACTACCCGTGTTAGTTAAGCTGCGCTTAGAGACAAAATATGTATTGTGTTCAACATCAAAACCTAAGCTAAAACGGCTATAAATACCGAGCCGCCAATCATCGTTACTGTTGTAGTTTAAGTTACTCGTTAAACTAAACTTGTCGCTTTGCCAATTGAGCCCTAATTCGGCCGATTGAATATTATTACGAAGTGAATCAGTTAAAGTAAGTTCCGCTTGTAAATCTCGGCCCAAGTTGCGGCTAAACTCAGCCTCGTAACTAACAAGCTCACTTACTGGCGATATACTATAATCTATACCAAACCTTGTGTAGGTTCTCCCAAAGCGCTTTTGAAAACGTGTTGTTCCAAAAGTACTCTTAGAGCTATCGTCTTGTTGCCACAGCAATTGGTTACTTAGTGCAAATCCTGAATATGAGTAGTTGAACTGGTTGCGTACTTGTTTAAAACGCCCTCTAATATCACTATCGTCATATAGGACGTTATTTTGATAAGAAAGGCGTCCATAGGTATTATTCATTAGCCCACCAGCTAAATTTATTTGGTAGCTGTTAAAATCTTGCTGCTGTTCGTCGGTACGATTTGTAGCGCTAAAAAGTAGTGATTGTTCGGCAATTTGAGTTCGGGCTGTAAATTCAAATTCTTGTTCATTGTTATTATTTTTTTCAACATTCGCATTTAATAATAATCGGTCAAATAAGCTTATGTTGGTACCAAATGCATACTTAAGTAGATCGTCATCTGTATTTTTTTGACCTGATGTAGCAGTGTATACAGATATATTATCTGTAAGCCCTTGCTCATATCTACCCGCAATTTGCCACCCCTGCCCCTGCGAGCTTGAAACATTGTTATTTAGTAACTGCTTGCCTTGTTCAGTAACCGACAATTCATAGTTACCTTGTCCCTGCTTAAGTTGATTTCCGTCCACAAAGTAATAATCACTTTTACGCTCAACTTGACCTTGAGGCCCATAAAAAATAAGCTCAAAATTATTAGCTCCAAATAATAGGTTTATATTATCAAAAATATAACGCCCATCTGCGAGGCTAAGCTGCTGGTCTATTAATATTTCATTACGATACAGCTCTACATCCCAACCTGGCTGTATAGCACCGCTTAAGTTAATTTGATTATTGACTATTTTTCTATTGGTTACATTATTAGAAACTTTAACACCTCGGGCATACTGACTACTGTAGCTATTACCAACTTGCGTGGCGATAACATCACCAAAAGATATTTCAGTAGGCATGAAGCCGTTTTTTATTTCTTTGTCTAAGTTTTGCTTTGTAAACGTTAACCTAGAGTTGGTAAGTAAGTCAGTACTTCGTCCAGACAAAAAATACTCTGCAGATAAATACGCAAAGTCTTGAGTGCCTAAAAGTGAATAGTTCGTAGAATGCCTATCATCGCTCGCGGTAAAATTTAGTTGTAAGTCGGCAACCGGAGAAGATAGCGCTTTATATGGGCTAGCTTTCCATGGCAGCGTAGGTGGCGATCTTTTGTTAGGTGATTTAAGGTTGCGCGACTGTCTGTATCTTTGTTGTTCAACCGGTAAGGGGCTCTCTGAGCTTATAAGTAATTCTAAATCTGGGTAATCAATATTAAACTCTAGATTTAAAGCATTATGTAAACTTTGAATATCTACATAAATATCATCTTCAATGGTAATTTGATTTTTTGCTAATAAGTAGCTCTGTGTAGGACTAGTAAATACAGCGGGTGTAACCGCTGCATTTAGAAAAAGAGGTTGTTGATTTGCTCCAACACCTTGAGCAATTCGATTGCTAGCATCAACATTCATTGCAAATTGTAGAATGTCAAATAAGTCGCTTAAACTAACTTGTACACTTTGCTCGCTTTTAATTGCTGCAACTTCACCTAAGTAGTATGAGTTTAAATAAAGCGAAAGTATTAATAACTCGCCTGTGGCGATTCGCTGTTGCTGATTTTCTTTGTTTTTATAATCAATTACTTCAACGGGCTTAGTTAGCTTTAGTTCAATTGCGCGTAGTGTTGTTAAAGCATCCCCTACGGAAGAATTAGGATTAGCGATTACACTATTACTAAGCAAACTACTTATGCTTAGTAATAGTGCATACAATAAATTATTTAGCGTCATTCACTGTTAAAACATTAAGTGATTGTGAAGTTAAAGGCAGAGTGTATTGTGCAAATGTAAGGTCTTTATATTCTTGACTGCCTTCATATTTAAAAATGACTTTTCCTGTTTTATCTAAATTTTTGTCACTAAATAAACTAAGGGTTACAAACGCATTATCCACTTCTGGATAAATACTTAAATTACCAATTTCTGCAATTTTAACTTGCTCGTTATTGCTATCAACAAAGTAAGCACTTAATTTACCGTAGCTACTAAACTTACCTTCTCGTTTTATATTCAATAAAAACTGAGGACGTTGATTGCTTTCATTTAGCACTAGTTGAGCTTGCTCTATGGCAACTTCTGGCTGTTTCATGTCTTTACGTAACAAAATAGGAATGCTGTAGCTCATAATCATATTAACTTTTATTGAGCTTGTTTTATTAGTATTTTCACCAGGCAATGCTTGAAATAGAAGATGAGAGCGGTACTCACCAGAAGCTAGGCCTTTAGGTTTACGTATTGCTATTTTTACTGTTTGTTTTTCACCAGGTGCTAAACGCATTTGTTTTGGTGACAAACGTGCCATTGAACTTAAACTTTCGCTTGTAGCCTCTGCCAACTGTATGTAGCCACCGCTAGGTTGCGCTTGCTTCTCACTCCATAAAACACGATATGTTTGATATTCATCACCTGTATTAATTACTGTAACTTTAGCGGTTCGTTGGCGTTCATCAAAACTAATACGGGTTGGAGAGATAAGTAAATTTGCGTATGCATTTTTTCCTAAAATACATACACTCAGTGCGAGCAGCACTACAACTTTATAAAGCATGTTTTTCCTTTAGTAATCAATCGTAATTTCTAATTGGGTGTCAGTAATAAAACTACCATCTAAGTAACTTTGGCTAGTCCCTGTCGTTATTAAACGGCCACCTACTTTGAGTAAAAGCTCTCCAAACTCATCGCTAGTTTGCGTTCTTGGTAAATCTACTAATACAACCGAAAACTTGGCACTATTAGCTCCTAGTGCTTCACTTTGCAATGTAGAGTCACTCGTTTTGTTAAACGATATTTGAGTAAGGGGAGGTAAATCGGTAAATAAAAGTTCTGCGGGATTACCCTCAGTTAATACGTAAATATTACCAAATGTGGTTGTTTCACCTTCATGGCTAATGGTTATAGAGCTTAAGGTATTATTTTGAGGGATAACTAAAGTGCCAAAATTAAGCGCTTCTTGTTGTATGCTTGCGCTATAGGCTTGCTCGCTAAACATTAACGAAAGCCAAGCAGAAACATACAAAAAGCGCATTGTTTGTTTAAACACTAATTAATATGACACTTCAATATTAAAGCTACCAGAATACTCACCATCAGGGTAATCCACACTTGATGCGTTTGATGAAGTAGAAAGAGTCGCGCCTATATTAAATGATACAGCGCCATCAACACCAGCCTGTAGGTTGGGCGTAGCACTTGTATATAATCCACCAGCATTAGTACCGCTCGTTATAAAGTAAGTCCAAGTACCTACAGTAAAATCAGGTTCATTCAACCCTTGACCAGCTAAAGGTTGTACTAAAGTATTTACTGGGTCGCTAATGGTTAAAATAGAATTTGGTACTACATCTGACACACTAAAAGCACCCGCTTCACCACCTTCAATTATTGATATAGTTGCCACATTACCAGCAGCGTCGTCTTGCGAGGTAACATTAGTTGCATCAGGATCAGGATTAATTGTAAGCGTAGCTTGCAGATTGCCTGTAGGATCTGAAATAGCACGAATAGTACCAAAATTTAAATCGTTATCTTTTGTGAGTACTACAGCATTTTGTACCGTTACTTTCGCTTCAAATGACTCTGTAGCAGCATAAGTGCTAAACGAGCTGACCACGGTGGCTACAGCTAATGCAGATAAATAAAACTTCATGCTAAATCCTTATAAGAAAATGGGCTTTATCAAATATTTGCCCAACTATAGTTAGTATCGACTATTAGTACAAATACTTTAATACTATATAAGTTTAAAAGGCCTAATTTATTAATTATATTGGCTTTCCGACAAAAGCAGCAATATTACATGCTTGATCAAGCTGATTAGCTAAATAACAAAACGCACTTACTTGAGCATCGTTTTTAAATGGACCTACACGTAATCCATACAAAGTCATATTATTATTTTTACGTTCAAACATAGTAAAATTAAATTGAGTAAATGCACTGGGGTATAATTGCTTAAGCCTTTCGACTCTTGCTTTAACAAGCTCTGGCTTTAAATACCAACCAAGCTGTGCTCCAATTTTAGTTTCATCTGTTAAGGTGAGTTCTGAATTTTGTAAGTTTGGTGTTTTTACTTCGGGAGTGTTATTTAGTGCCGTCGGTTCCAAATTCTGTGAAGGCTGATTACCATAGGTGATATCGGTTTTATTTTGCATGAGTAAAGGAGGGTTTTCAGTTAATTCACTTCGAGACGATAACGCCATAATTAACAGCTGTAAATCATCTTCCATAGCAGTTAAACGACCAATGCTTTCTTGCTGTAAGTGCCACTGCGAAACATACTCTTTTACTTGTTTATCAGTAATTAAAGAATGCTGCACGCTCTCGTTATTTACAGTTGCGCTGCTACATCCATATAAATAAAAAGATAAGAATAAAACTGATATTAAATGACAAGACTTAAAATACCGCATTGCAAAATGCACTCTACTAACCAAGATAATAAATCAAAGCAAATTTTGCGCCACTTTATAGCAACTTTTTAATTAAGTAGTCTATTTTGAGGTAAGAAAAGCCATATCGATAACAAGGCAAAATTTCATCATTTAGTTGGTATCACTAATTGTTGCTGCATTGCTCTAACTCCGGCATACATGCCGTCGTATATCAAAAATTATTAGCGAAGTTAGCGTCAGGTCTAATCCTTCAAATTGATTAGGTATTATTGTAGATTGATATTACATGCTGTGCGCTAAAGCTTTACTGGCTTATCAGTGTAGTTACTTACTATGCAATCGAGTTTGTACAGTTTGAATACGTCACAGTCTGCTTTTGCATTTTTAAAGTTTTGGTAAGAGCCAAGTTTCAGCCTGTAAAACATTTTGTCGTTTATTTTGGCGGTTTCTACGTTAGTCAATATTTTGTCTCTAAACAACGGCGCTGCTTTAGCATTTAGCTCTTGCCATGCTTTAGCCACACCTTGCTCGGAGTCAACCGAAGCTACTTGCAAAGCAAATACATGTTTAGGTGTATTTAATTTTACAGTTTGTTTTTTATCACTGTAGTTTTGTTTAGCTTGTTGGCGTGACTTAACATTGCGTGTGTTTCGTGGTGAGCGTACAGACTTGCTGCTGTACCCTTGATTAGACTGCGCAATAGCTTTGCTGTTTATAATATCAATATGATTTACGAGGTAAGTTATTTCTTTTTCTAATCTTAAAATTCGCTCTATGCCTTCACGAGCTTGTTGCCACTGCATTGCGGCATCTTTTAGCTGAGCAAGTTCAAGGGCTGTAATTGATACGTAGTCAGGCGAGTTACTTTGAGGTTGTTCATCAATGGTTTTTATTTCAGGCGAGACGCTGCATGCTGTACCAAATAAAAGCATTAGCAAGCTAAGTAAAAGCCCAATGTTATTTTTTTTATATATAAACATGTATTAGTTGTCCTGAAAGCAGTGTTTTTACACTACATTTCAGTTAAACATTCTCACAAGAAAGCGTTTAACTTTATTTAAGCTGTGAGCCATAAAACTAGCTCTTCGCATGCTTGTCAGTGTTTCGTAAAACACAACGTTGCATACTCCATCCCTTCCTTGAGAGCATTATTTAATACAAATTCAATGCCAATTAACACAAACTTTACAACATAAATAACAATATGTCTGTAATGACTTAAAAACTTTTATTTTAGAGCTATTCCTTTTCTAATTTTGATCCTGATAAAACTCATAAAAAAAGGCGCCGATATAGGCGCCTTTCATGTTTTCGTTAACTGTTAAATCAGTTTTTTGATAAATGATTTTAATTCATCGGCAAATTCATCGCGACGAAGTGCAAATTCAATCGTTGCCTTTAAGTAACCAATTTTACTTCCACAATCGTGGCTGCGGCCTTTTATAGCGTATGCATCTACTTTTTCGTGTTCCATTAACATCGCAATTGCATCAGTTAATTGAATTTCGTCGCCTGCACCTTGCGGAGTTTTTGCAAGTAACGGCCAGATATTTTCGCTTAATACGTATCGACCCACTACAGCTAAGTTTGATGGAGCTTCATCTACTGGCGGCTTTTCTACCATATTAAATATTGGCGAGCTTTCACCTTGCTTTAAGTCAACATCACCTAAATCAACCACACCAAACTGGTTAACTTGTGCCATTGGTACTGGTTCTACCATAATTTGACTGTGCTTGGTTTTCTCAAAATTAGCGATCATTTCTGCTAAGTTATCTTTTTTAAGATCGCTCTCTACATCATCAATAATTACATCTGGTAAAATAACTACAAACGGTTCGTTACCAATAATAGGCGCTGCACAACTAATAGCGTGGCCTAAGCCTTTTGCTTCACCTTGGCGTACGTGAATAATGGTTACGTCTTTAGGGCAGATTGCTTGCACTTCGGCAAGTAATTGCCGCTTAACACGCTTTTCTAAAGTAGCTTCTAGTTCAAAACTTGTATCGAAGTGATTTTCGATTGAATTTTTACTTGAGTGCGTCACTAACACTATTTCTTTAATTCCTGCAGCAACGGCTTCGTTTACTACATATTGAATTAAAGGACGGTCTACCACTGGAAGCATTTCTTTAGGAATTGCTTTAGTGGCTGGTAACATACGAGTACCAAGGCCCGCTACTGGGATCACTGCTTTCATTTTATGTTTTCCTTAATCTTTTATTATACTGAAAATGGATATTGAATCGCTTCATGGCATTGATAGCCTGTTACTTCAAAGTCGTCTCGTGTTACCCACGTTTCTATGTCTTCTAATGATGTAATTTTTGGATTAATTTTTAACTGAGGTGACGCAAATGGCTCACGCGTTAACTGCACGTCTCGCATCAGTTCAAGTTGGTTTTCGTAAATATGTGCATTAGCAATTTTATGATACGCCTTACCAGCTTTGTGGCCGGTAATTTGAGCCACTAACGCAAGCAACACAAAACACTGAATTTGATTGAAATTAAGGCCAAGGGGTTTTACAACCCTTAATTTATGCACAATACGTTATGCAATATAGTAAAGTGTGAAGTATTTGCAATGTGCAAAATTATTTTATGCACATTTCGAAATTAATTTTAATACTCGAACAATGAACTCTTTACTAACTCTAAAATTAACTTTTATCAATTCGGATATTTATATATTCTAACTTAAAGAGTACCCAACAACCACTTATCAATTTTCGTTTTAAATTATATATTCTTAAATTAAATACAAAGTCAGAAAAGTGCCATTAGCAGACATCGACTTTAATGTCTTAAGTCAAGATTTGACCCCATTCACTTTTTACTGTATGAAACTTTACGCAAATGATAAAACTCATCAACCACGCTTCTCCTTCTGTTGAAAAAGGGTGAAGTATTATCAAACCCGATACAGAACCCTTTATGCGAATACGCATAATGTGACCACATCAGAAGATTGTCGTTTTTTTCCGTTAGAGAAAGAACACCAATTAATGTGTTTGCTTTATCAATAAAAACACTAGTTGTTTCACTGCCCATTTCTTTAAATTTAGTTTTCAAAGAAGGCCAATGCTGTTCATATAATTTACGTGTAACGACTTCTAGCTTTGCAGGTGAAATTTGTGTGCGTATTTCTGAGGGTAATTTTTGAAGTTCTTCTAAAACGATTGTTTTAAGATCTTCATCCATAGCCTTATCGAACTCTTCCTTTGAGGTCACTGACGAAATTACAGGCCGAAATTCAAAAGGATCATTAAAATCGGCTGGCTGAGTAAAACGTATATGACCAGAAGCTAAAACATCAATTCTATCGGGCTCTAGGTATTTGAAAAGCAAAAAACTCTCCCCTGGATTTATAATGCCGCTTATTTTCTTGTTATAACAAACTACACATTAATAAGCTTATTTTCAACAAACCATAAGCCGAAATCAGGGCATTCATATTTTATATCTAAAAGTCTATTTTCATATGCCGTCGCAAGCTCTAATTCATATATTTCTGACACAATCCCCCAACACCTAAACTCTAACAAGTCTGATGATTCAAGCATATTTTCTTTTAGAAATGTCCAATTAGCAGAGCCCTCAGGCCAAGCATTACATATTGATTTTAGATAAAAATTTCCGTCTTCCATTATCTCAAATAATGAGAAAGTGTTACCTGTTGCTTGATATTCATCCAAAACACTTTGCAATTCATGAGCGATTCCTTTTACATCACAAGTTTCATATAAATTATTTTCAAATGGGTTGATGTCCACGATAGTAATGCTATAGGCGGCAACACTCCCAAGCCTGTGATCTCTCCATAAGAAAGCGAAGCCATTAGAATGTAGTCTAGATGACCTATTAACTATTCTATAAAAAGAAGATCTTATTTGCTCAAAATGTCTTTCTAGATCAGCGATACCCCCCCTAGAATAAATTTCATTTCCATATAAACAGAGTTGATAACCACTAAAACTATTAGGACTTAATAGTTTTTGAGAATGATTATTGGTAAATTCGTATGGGTCAATGCATTCTAGCTTAATTTCCGAACCTACATATACAGGTTTTAAACACACTATTCGTCTATTGAGCCAGTAAATTTCATTAAACAAATAGTTTTTTAATAAAGTAGGCCATTCGTTTGAAATAATAACATTTATAACATCTCCGTCAGAAATTCCAGGGAAGTATGATTTTACTGCATTAGCGTATGCGCTTAATTCTGTTGCTGCCTGCCTAGTTGGGCCTGCAATATTTTTCAATTCAACGATTACCCAAGATTCAGTTTCGATAGAATACAATAAGAAGTCAGGTCTCAAAATTTCATTGGGAAACTGTGATATGTCCTTATCCTCACAGACTACTTTTGTCATACCCAACGCGCGTAAGCAATATTTATAACTATCTAAAATTTTTTTATTCGAATGCGAAAGTCCTATTCGATGACGCATGGGTAAAATAAGATTAGAAAGTCCCTCAACATCTTGGAGTTGAAGACTAAGCCAATTTTGCATAGCTTTTTCTGAGTGAAACATATTTACCTCCTTGTTAAATGAATTGTTGCTATAACAATCTAAAAGTGCGCTCATCGCGCATATTTTTACTATATAAAGTTTTAACAAATTACCTAAAACATAACTATAACTAAGTTTTTTAAATCTTTAAATAAAGTTAAATAGAACGACATTTGCGTGCTGCTCATTTTCATGAGTATATTCGCAAAGAAAAGTTTGACCAATCAACTAACTATAGTATTAAGCAAATCTCGATGTCTGGTTATAGCTCAAATAAGACCCCGAAAAGTTGCTCATATAGCTATCTAAGTTAACGCTGTAAAAACAGAAGTATGTTTCGATAACTACCTTTAAAGCCATAAAAACGGAAGTTTGCTTCTGAAATATAGAAACACAGGCTTAAAAACCGGAAGTTTATTTCCGTTTTGTACTTTAAGATTATAAGTCGGTGTTTATTGAAGGCAGGGAAGTCCAAACTCGTTTCTGCCCCAAAACAAGTTAGGGAAAATTATTTAATGATTGCTTTGAGCAGTCAAGAGACGGTCCAAGTCGTTTAATACTATTGGCTCTATTCTACAAAGCGAATGTCCCGCTAACGCATTTTCTTTTTTCTGAATAT
>NZ_PJAV01000123.1:0-52671 GCF_002836695.1 Pseudoalteromonas sp. 78C3 | reverse complement strand
TGAGCTTAGTGATTGGCTGGTGGGCGTTTAAAAAGGCAGTTCAGTTAAAAAGTTGAAGGGTATTAAAAGTGATTGCATATAAAAAATTAGACATACTCTATCTTGACGGTATTGCAGGTCTACTTGCTGGTTTAACTTTGTTTAGTTTTCAATCTTGGTTCTACGAAATTTATTCTTTACCTTTACATGCACTTCAATTTATTACAGTGGCTAATATACTTTATGGTATATGCGCACTTTTATTAGCATTTAAAAGAACAAGAAGCCTATTAGCCATTAAAGTATTAGCTATAGCTAACTGCTTTTGGGTAATAGTTTGTATTTTCTTTATTTTTGAATATGTTAATTCTGCAAGTTGGGTGGGTATTAGTCTATTAATTTTTGAGTCAATTTTTGTAGGCTATCTCGCTTATTTTGAGTGGATAAATAGCGCTAGCTTAATTTATGGGCCTACTTATAAACAACGTGTAAAAAATACCTACTTTTAAAATAATTACCTTCTCAAATATTACCTTTCATAAAACCTAACCTCAAACTGCATTCAGTGTAAATTACAGCGTTGTTTTTAAATGTATTTTTTAAAGTTAATTCAAATTTTAAGGGATGTTTTTTGGCACGTAAGTTGATACAACTCCTAATAAACTTTAAAAAGGAATTACCATGACTGCTGAATACTTTATGGTACTAGGGTTACTCGGTGTCGCATTTTTTGCTGTTGCAGGGGCATTGCTTGGGTATGAAAAAAACATTAGTGGCTTTGGCGTAGTAGTGGTGGCAACCGTTACAGCATTAGGGGGCGGTACCCTCAGAGATATACTTTTAAACAAACCGGTATTTTGGATTGCTACCCCGGAGTATTTATATTCAACCTATGGGGCCGTTATAGCAACAATTGCATTTATTCGATATTTACCGCGCGTTAATAATTACTACTTTTTATTAGTAGACGCTGTTGGTATGGCGTTATTTAATATTATGGGGATAGAAAAAGCACTCATTAATGGCTCTGGCATGGTGGTCGCAATTACCATGGGCATTACTACAGGTATATTTGGTGGTTTAATACGCGACGTAATTTGCCGTGAGGTGCCAACTGTGATGCGCAGCGAACCATATGCCTCTGCGTGCTTAGCGGGTGGTGCAGTTTATGCCGCTTTATTTAGCCTTAATGTAGATTACATTTGGTGTATTTTAGGCTCATTTTTCACGACTATTTTTTTAAGATTAGGCTCTTTGCATTGGGGTTGGCATTTAACTATTTTCAGAAAAAAAGACTTCAGAGATCAAAGCGACTAATCTTAGCTACGAGTAGCCCGCGTTTGCATGTGGTATTCGTAAATATCCTCATCCGTTATAGTAAAACCCAGCCGCTTATAAAGTTCTAATGCTGGGTTGTTTTTAAGTACTGTGAGTTTAATCGGTTTTGACTGCGCACTTGTAATAACTTGTTCAATAACCGCTTTCCCATACCCTTTATTTTGATGCAGTGGATGTATTTGTAATTGCATTATCTCAACGTGTTGAGCGTGCGTTTGGTATTTTAAAGCACCAATTGGTACCTCATTTATAACTATAAGATGGGAGCAGTCATATTGATCATCAAGCCTTAAAACATGCTGTTGCTCAGTTATACCAATCCGCAATAATACTTAATCATTTTGCGGGGCTAAACGTGTCGCTACCTGCGTTAAAAAATGCTCATTTAGAACAACTAAATAGCGAATTTTTTGCCTAGCTATCAACACGTTTTTCCAGCCTCAAAATAGATCACTAAATTAAGCGAATTGGTATTAAAAATAACCCGGCACTTTCTAAGTGTTCAACCATAGTCAGTTTTCTGAGGCTTAATAAGTAGTCTCGGTCTGAATATGCTGCCTTTATGAATTTAAAAACCATAGTGCTCCCTTGCAACAGTCCCAATGTTTATATTTGTAGAACGAACCAAAATAAGTACGCAGTATTAAATGTGCAAGCCAAACTAACAAAGGCAATACTACCAATACCCAAGTGCTTTCCACCAAAGCCCGCCAATAATTCCCCATACACTTAAATTAATAACGCTCATTATAAGGCCCATTACCCACCAGTCTTTTAAAGATACATAGCCTGAGCCAAACACTATGGGAGATGTGCCTGTTGCGTAATGCGTTAACGACATCATGAGTGATGAAGCGCCAGCTAACAGTAAACCTAAAAATAAAGGCGGAGCGCCAAGCGCTAAACCTGCGGCGTAAAATGCGGCAAACATAGCAGTGATATGTGCTGTAGTACTGGCAAAAAAGTAATGAGCATAAAAATACACAGCTACCAATATAATGGCTGATACAATCCAGTCAAAACCTAGTTGCGCAATATTGCTCTCAACAAGTGTTGAAAACCACGTTACCAAACCTAGTTTATTTAAAAAAGTGGCCATCATTACTAATGCTGAAAACCAAACAACGGTATCCCACGCAGACTTTTCTTTAAGTACATCGTCCCAACTTAATACACCAGTCACTAATAAAACCGATAAACCTAAAAAGGCCACTGCGGTTGTGTTAACTGCGTAGTCAGCCCCTAAAATCATTGCAGGCACGCCGGCCCATAAAATAAGCAGCATGGCAAAAACACCCACCATTATTTTTTCGCCGTAACTCATTGGGCCCATTTCAGTTAATTTAGATTCTGCGTAGGTTTTAGCGTCGGGCGTACTTTTAACTTCAGGTGGGTAAATGGCATAAACAACCAAAGGCACAAGGGCAATACATAGCAAACCAGGAACAAGCGCTGCGAGCGCCCACGTACCCCATGTAATACTAATATTTGCACCGGTAGCATCAGCAATCAGCTTTACAATTAGAGGGTTTGGCGCAGTTGCCGTAATAAACATAGCTGATGTAATAGGGTTTATATGGTAGCTCACTAAAGCAAGGTAGTGCCCAATTTTACGAGAGGTGCCTTCCTCAGGGGACGAGCCAAAACTTGTTGCTATCGACTTCATTATTGGGTGAATAATAGCGCCGCCTCGTGCGGTATTACTTGGCGTTACAGGCGCTATAACAAGTTCAGAAAGTGCGAGTGCGTAACCAATACCAATTGTTTTTTTACCAAAAAGAGAAATAAAATTATAGCCAATACGATTTCCCAAACCAGTTTTAGCTAAACCCCGAGAAATAATAATAGCAATACCAATCAACCAAATTAATGAATTAGAAAAGCCACTTAATGCATCTTTAATAGCGCCAGATGGGCTGTCATTAGTTACGCCGGTTAACGCAACAGAAGTAATAGCTAAAATAGCAATGGCGCCGATAGGCATTGCTTTACCAATAATGGCAACTACAGTACCAATAAATAAAGCGAGCAAATGCCATGCGTTTTCGGTAACACCTTGCGGGGGCGGTACAGCAAACCAAAGTAGTAAAACAATGGCTATAGAAATCAGTCCAGAGGTAACTCGAATATCAGTACCCTTCATTAAAAATGTCCCTAAGTTTTAGAAATGCATGCATTCTGTGTATTGAAAAGGCAACGTTATTCTACTTCATTTTATAATAAAAAAAATGACGCACATCATATGGATAGCTATGAATATTAGACTTATTTAATTTTATTAATAAAGAGGTAATAAACTATAAACTAAAGTGATTGATTACATTACCCTATGAGAGCTTACGTTGTGCTTAATCAACTCTTATATTTTTAAGAGTTAGCTTGAATTGTTTTATCGACTAGCAAGGTCTTTGTAAGTCTTAACGAATACTTGGAAATACAATGAACTTAAAATTAACCAACAACGTGATTACTTTTTTATTAGCGAGTAGCTTTTTGTTACTTGGCTTGTCGTTTGCGTTAGGATCAAACCCTAATACGTTAACGGCTACGTTTAGTTTTTACGGCGTTGATTCGCTAATATCTGTATCTGCGTTAGGTTTAATTAGTGGCTCATTTATGATTGCCTTAGCGTTTGCCACCGTGCTCGCTCGCCTTAAACTAATGAAACCTACACCAGCACTTTTACTTGCAGCAATTATAAGTTTAGTTGCATTACTTACCTTGTTTGCCAGTAACCGTTGGATGGCTCAACTTGGCGGCTTTCCAATCATTGGTAGCGGGCAGGGCATAATTAAATACTTCGCAGTAGTGCCTTTGTATTTGTTTTTGTTTTATAAAGACAAACTTACCGACAAACAACACGTACTTTTAAACTTTATACCGGTTGCTATGGTTTTACTATGGATTGGCGGCATGAAGTTTTATGAATTTGAAGCAAAAGGCATTGTAAGTTTAGTAGAAACCTCACCGTTTATGTCGTGGTTATACACGGTATTTAGCGTACAAGGTGCATCTAACGTGATTGGCGGGTTTGATGTATTATTTGCTGTGTTATTGGGCTTAGGGCTGTTTTTAAATAATAAAAAGCTAATTATTGTAAGTGGCTTAGCGTGTTTAAGCGTATTTATGATGACCCAAACATTCTTAATTACCGCAACCGGTGCATTTAGTTCTTCCACTTTACTGGAACGCTTAGGGCAGTTTGTAATTAAAGATCTTTGGTATATAGCCAACCTTGTTGTTATTGCTTTTTTAATGATTTTTAAACCGGCTAAATAAAGAGGACGTCATGATCAGTTGCAACCAATACGACTATATCGAAATTGCCTGTATGCACCGTTTAAGTATTGAGCTTATATTAAAAAATGGTGATGGTGTATGTGGCGTAGCAACTGACACAAAACACAATGCTAATAGAGACGAATGCATAGTTGTTAGCGTAAATAGCGAGTTGCAAATCATTGTGCTCACTACAATTAGTATACTTAAAGCGCGTGAGAAAAACCCATACTTTGACCACGTGAACTTTGATGTAAAGTAAGCACCTCACTCATTCGTTTTATTATAAACACCCCAGCGAGCCTGTATCATTAATATGTTAAGGCTCGCTTATCTCACCAATGCTTTAGCTAATTACGCGCTAAATACATAAAGCCAAAATTCCCTACTACTTTCCTCTGTTTTTTATCGAGTTTTTTCACCGAATATGGCTAAACGCCAGCTATTAAAGCGTATAAAAATGCTAAACCAGTATAAGTAAGCCGCAATAAGCTTTTGTGTAGCGTTTGGTATTCGTACGTATGTTATTTATGGTTGTAAAGGTAGCTACATAAATAAAGCTCTATTTTTGTTTTGTCCAATAGCATTATTAAACACCGTTTTGGTGAAAAATAACAAAGGTATTTTTATAACATTATTAATAACTTGTTTACATTAAGGTCGTTTAGTGGAATTATTGAACACTGTAATATACGCCGTTTTGGAGTGTTATAACCTCCCAAAGTGGTGTTCGATAAGTTGTTATATGCCAAGGGAGTTTTTAAATGGAATTTGAAATTTGGTACTTAGTCGTAGGTATTGCGATGCTACTCAATATAGTTGTTTCTATATTTTTGGTGCGCCGTGATGATTTGGAAACCTTTCAAAAAGGTGCGCAAATATTTATTGTATGGCTCATACCATTTGTAGGGGCGCTAGCTTTATGGATCTTTCATCGGAGTCAAGATGATCCGTTTACTAAGAGTAAAGGTCCAAATATTAGGTCATCACATGATTATACAACTGGCGGTGATTAATATGGCATATAGCAAGCCAAGCCAGCGGGAATTTTACTCGCTGAAAAGCGCTCACAAAACCCCCTGCTTGGGGCGTTATATTTTTTAAGTTTAGAGTTTAATTTAATAAGGAAGTTGTTCATGTCGAATTCAGAACGTTCAAAAATGGCTATCAATTTAGATAAGGTTTACTGTCCAAAGTGCGATGAGAAAATGCCAGCTTTATGTATACCCGAAAATATTCAGCAATTAATGTGGGGTGGCTGGACTTGCCCAAAATGTGATTGCAAAATGGATAAGTTCGGTAAAGAAATAGTTGAGTAAATAAACATATAACAAGTCTAAACTCGCTTCTTAATGAAGCGTTATGTAACTACGTGAGGAGAGATGATGAACAAGGAAACTATAGGGAAATACGTCGCAGTTTTGGGATTATTGCTTTTCTGGGCACCACTTTGGGGAATTGTTGATTCGTATTTAATTATGTCCTCTTCATTTCAAGAGATAACGCTGTTTGGAAATAATGAACCTAAAATATCACAAGAAGAAATGTCATCAACAGCTTTGTCTACAGTAACAGGGTTCATCTTATTTTTAGTTGCACTTTGCTTTTTAACATTTTCCGTTGTGGGCTTAAACTATCGAACTGAGTGGCTTTTTTGGGTACTAATAATATATTCAACATTGTTACTCTTCATGTTCCCTGTTGGTACAGTGCTAGGAGTAACTGTGCTGGCAGCGCTAGTTTTAAACAAGAAAAAATTTGGACTTGACGGTGACGCTATATAACAAAACCATTAACCGGATTAGTACAAGAGCGCCACAAATCGGTTATGGCAGGCGTTAGCTTTCTAAGAAGGTTTCGAGTTGAGAACAATATTTAGCTTTATTTTAGCCTCTTTAGTTGTTGCATTTTTAGCGCCAATGGCAATTGAAATGAAATTTACTATTATTCCTTTTGGTATATTTATTTGTACGTTAATAGTTGTTCTAATTTTGGTTCCAGTAACAGCATTTCCCATTTATAAATTTATCACTAAAAGTTGTGATTATTCGCTAAATACAGTGCTCAAATCTTCAGTTATATCTACTTGCTTAGTTTCTTTTTTTTTGTTTTCCCTTCAGGTTTAGATAGCTCAATTATTAATGGTAAGGTATTGGTCGAAAATGGTTCAATTACGTTAATAGGTTATGGATATAGCTTTTTACAATTGTTTTTATTTTCTATAGTAGGTCTTGTTGCTGGTATTGTATTTTACGTTTCAAAAATAGAGTTAAAAAAAAGCTAAAGAGTTAGGATGAGATTCATTCTAGCTTTTACATAAATAATAAATTAAAGCAGCGGGTTAAGTGAGTTTTATAAAAATGAATCACGCAAAAATCTGAGCAACAATGAAAGAAAGAGTAAAAAGCCAACCACACTAAACTTTCTCGTAATACCTTCCAAAACACCAATTAAAACAACAGCTAACAATTTTTATACTCCACGTGAAATACAGTAAAAGATTGAACCAAAATAGGAACTCAGCTATGGTTTGTTTATCAATAAAAACAAATAAAAAACGAGTTAATCTACAGGCTCGTTATAATTCAAATCTGATAGGTGTTTATGCGTTATATATATTTTTTCTTACTATTATTTTTAAGTGGTTGTGCTTCAGCCCCAAGAGATGCTTTAACTTTTGACCAGGTACAGCTACCTCAACCAAATGAAGAGCTAAGTGTTTTAGTATTCCATAGGTTGCTTACCCCACCAGCAGCATCAGATATGCGTGTAAGTATAAATGATAAAAAAATTGTAGCACTACCAAACAATACTTTCTCTTACATAAAATTACCGGCGGGTAATTATGATTTAAAAATTAGCTGGAGCCCACTCACAGGAGTGTGGAGTAATACAAAACAGCTAATAATTGCACCTAATCAAACTAAATATTTACAATTAAATAGCAGTGTTTATACGGCAATGGGTGTTGAACTTGGTTCGAGTAAACACGATCCATCTAACAAAGAGGCCGCAGAGACCTTGTTAAGAGAATGCTGTAAATATATACAAGCTACTGAACTCTAATAGTTGCTTAAATGGACTTCTAATAGTTAGCTTTTTTGTTCGTACCTAGCTTATTTTAACTAGCTATTTGTCGCCGTTAAATTGAGGCGTTGAGATTTTAGAATTACTTCTTTTAATTAAATCTGGCTGTTAGAGCTATTCTACAGCCTCGTTGTATTACTAAAGGATTATCGTGAAATACTCTAGGATTATACTCTTTTCAGTAGGGTTGTATTTATTGCTAGTTGCTTTATCAACAATAGCAACAAAGATTGTTGGCTTTGATGAGATGACTCAAAGTACCTCATTAGCTTTTACTTATTACGTCCTCGGATTTGTAACCCCTTTAATCGTGTATTGTTACTTAGGCTATAAGCAAACAGTGGGTCCCTATAAACAAGCCTTTTTAGTTTCGGCGGTTTATTGGTTTATTAATCTAAGTGTCGGTGCCTTACTATACATTTTGTTAGAGATATCAATGGAGGCTTTAGTATATTTGGTTTCGGCTTTGCTGCATGTTATTGCTGTTTTATTAGGGACATTACTTGGTATTCAATTACGTCGTAAAATAGTTTAGCGTAAATAAACAAATCGTAAAGCAGAGCAAAAACAGCTGGTTTTTGCTTTTTCACCCTAACCTTAGATAACAACCTTACGGCCTATTTATTGGGCATAAGTAAAAAAGGAATTTGAATTTGCTATTCGATTGGTTTAGCTCTGAAAAACCCAATGTTTATTTAGGGTCGTTAGCTGTGGCTAATAACAGCCATTTTTCTAAAATAGAGTCGTTTTTTTATATAACGGGCGATTCCCTACAAGATCATATGCACAAGAAGCTTGAAGATATTTTTTGTCTTCACAGTATTTCGTCTATTAAAGAGCCTAAAAAATCAGATATTGGTTTAGATGTTGTTATAGTTACTTTGCATGGTGGTGATGCATTCACTATAGATTTTGATACAGCTGTTATTCCGCTATTTTGGCGACCAAAAGTTAAATTAGTGTCGCGCTTGTATAACATTAAACACAACAAGACGATTAAAACGTTCAGCGTTTCTAAATCTGTTACGTGGCGTCAATTTATTGCTAAAAAATTTGGCTTAAGAGGTTTTTTTCGTTGGGGTCCTTTGTATCATAACGAAGACATGGAAATACTGTTGTATAAAGCATGCTACGAGTTATTAAATAAAATGCGGAAGGCTATTTAACCAGTAGCCAATAAGAATAATTAAAATAAGATAAAAATACATTTTGCTCTTGGTGGACATCATTACAAACAAAATTACTAATCATAAAAGGATTTAAGAATGAAAAAATTTATATACGCAGCTGCAGCTATTTTATTGCCTACCATTCTTGGGGTTTTATTTGGTGGCATTATAAGCGAGAAAAGTGGTTTTTTAGAAAGCTTTAAAGCATACGGTTTTATTTGCTTACCTATAGCTGCGATAACCTATTTTGCAGGTTTACGTGCAAATCAAGGTAAAGCTAAGTATGAAGTTAGCAATAAATTAACCAAGAACAAAAAGCAGTTCGCTTTGCTGCCACAATACTTATTTTTACAAATATATTTTGCCTATTTAAGGCAGCACTAGATATAAAAATACAAGGATGCATAATTGAATTATTTAAATTGGTTACAAAATACATACCCAGAGCTAAATGAGATATCAAATGAAACTATTAACTCTCATATCGACAAAGCAAAGTCTGATACAGAGCTTTTTAGGGAATTCATTAAAGTATTAGGTAGCTTATTTTTTATTATCCCGTTCAACTTATACCTTTATATTTCGGGTATTCAGGCATCTAACAGCCCTTTATATTGGTTTTTGGTTGTGGCTTCAATTGCTGTTGGTGGTTTTATCGGGCTTTATTGCGAGCAAAAGGTCATTAAAAAACGTCTTAAAAAAATAATACAGTTAAAGGCGTTTTAAATGACTAATGATGAAGGGCAGTTAGGGTGACCTTATTCTAACCGTTACGGAAATTATCAATTATAGAATGGTAAACAACTTGGCTTTATTAAGCCTGATTCTCTTTAAAATAAAAAGCGGAATATTACGGTCAATAAATGCATGGGTAAATTGATTTTAAGTTGATAGGAACTCAGCTATGGTTTGTTTATCAATAAAAAATAAAAAACGAGTTAATCTACAGGCTAATTATACGTATCTCAGATTATGGAGAATCTTTTGAATCTTAAAATTAAAACATCTAAAGCCGACTATGACGCTTTTTACGCTCACACAGCATCTAAGGTGTTGAAATCCTATACATGGATACCCATGCTTAAAAATGTGTGTCTTTGGTTGGTGCTAACTTTTAGTTTTATGTCCTTCTTTCAGTTTCAGTCTGGCGGAATAGAAAATAAGTTGTTCTTTTCTGTTTTCACATTATCCATTTTATTTTTTATTTACGTCGCTCTCAGTAAATTTATGGAAGTGAAAATTGCACAATGTTTTACACCAAATGAAAATGGAATAATGATTGGTCCTAAAGAGTTTGAAATAAGCGCTGATGGTATAAAAGAAATCCACCAATATGGTTATAACTTTTATGACTGGGATGTTGTAGAGCATATCGAAGAAGTTAATGGTTCAATCTATATATATGTTGATAAAGTACTTGCCATAATTTTCAACCCTGAGTCGTTGAAACCTGATAAATGTAAAGAAGATCTTTTAGCTACGATGAACAAACACGTAACAACACGCCCTGAGGTGGACGACTAGTCAAATTTAGCTATTAATTGCAAATTTTAAAAGTGGTGAGCCTATTTGTTTTTCAACACCTAAATGTAATCCTTATCGATTTAAATACCAGAGTTCTATATAGGCTTACCCTTCACTTTTTACTGCTTATAATACGCTTTAGCCCAAATCAACTATGTAACTACAACGAATAGAAAAACCAGCCACTCTACAAATATTTGCCTTGGAATAGTGGGCAACTAAAACCTAAATATATCCATACCTCTTGACGGCTTCGTCCAATAAACAGCGCAATCTCCGTTTATTTTCACTTCAGCGATATCATTAAACGCGCGCAATTTCCCTTAAAACCAATTCCCGTAAAAACAAATTAATTATGGGAGGACCTGTAGTCAAATAACAATACTTTAGTAAACGCTAGTTCATATTACGTCACGTAATATCTATACAGAACTTTAAGTTAAACATACGTTCGTGCAGCGTTCCTATTTTTATTTGACTCAATTTATTGGACATTCTTTTTATGAAATTAAAGTTATTTATCGCAATTATTTTTAGCACTTCGATGTCGTCTTACGCGACAGAAGCAGTAGATAAAACGGAGTTTTCATTCGAAGACTTAAAAGCCCTAGCAAAAGCTTCAGCCGAAAAGCCCTATGCGCCAACTAAGGTGCCAGCGCCGGAGTTAATCGATAAAATTACGTATGACGAACATTGGAAAATACGCTTTAAAGAAGATGAAACCTTATACCCAAGTGGAAAAAAGGCACCTGTACAATTATTTTACCCTGGCAGATATTTCCCTGAGCCAGTAAGTATTTACATCAGAGACGATAAAAATCAGGTTCAAAACGTACCTTTTAGTAATGACGTTTTTGATATGCCAGCTGATAGCCCAGCTCACGATCTCCCAGAAGGGTTTGGATTTGCAGGCTTTAGAATAATGCGCCCAGATATGAAACCAGATTGGATATCTTTTTTAGGTGCGTCTTATTTTCGTACTGATGGGCCAGAGGGGCAATATGGACTGTCGGCTCGAGGTATCGCGATTAATACGGGTATGAATCAACCAGAAGAGTTTCCGCGCTTTTCTGCATTTTGGATTGGTCCTGCAGAGAAAAAAGGTGAAAGTGTGTCTGTTTGGGCATTGCTTGAAGGGCCTTCTATTACTGGTGCTTATCGATTTGGTTTAAGCAAAGATAACAAAGAAGCCAAAGGCCATATTACCTCTGTAACGGCTAATTTGTATATGCGCGCCGATGTTGAACGCTTAGGTGTAGCACCGCTAACTAGTATGTATTGGTACTCACAAAAAGATAAAACAGAAGCTAAAGACTGGCGCCCTGAAATTCACGATAGCGATGGCTTAGCTATTCACACAGGATCGGGTCAATACGTTTGGCGCCCATTAAATAATCCTCAGTCGGTGTCGACCAATAGCTTTATTGATGAGAACCCAAAAGGGTTTGGTTTAATCCAAAGAGATCGTGACTTTAATAACTACCAAGACGACGGCGTATTTTACAATAAGCGTTCATCAGCGTGGATTAAACCTACTGACGATTGGGGCAAAGGCGCAGTACAGTTAATCGAAATTCCTACAAAAGATGAAACGTTCGACAATATTGTTGCCTACTGGGTGCCCGAAAAAGAGGCGCGCAAAGGCGACGAGTTTACCTTTTCTTATGATATTGAATGGCGTCCACTCGATCCAAAATCAAAAAACCTTGCAAGCGTTGTAAATACTCGCCAAGGCTTAGGCGGGATCCCCGGCCAGCCTATTCCTGAAGGCGTTAACAAAATGGTGATTGATTTTGAAGGTCCAGTATTTAAAGGCTTAGATAACAAAAGTGGTATAAAGCCGATTGTTGAAGCCAGCAACGGTGAAATACTAGAACCTATTGGAGTTTATCCGGTAGTTGGTACAAACCAATGGCGATTAGCGTTTGACTACAAACAAGCTAACAACAATCCGGTGAACATACGCGCGTATTTAGTTGATAAAAATGATGAAGCTATAACTGAAACATGGGTAAGTGATGCAAAGGTAACTATTAAATAAGCTTTAAATAAGCATTAAAGTAAAACGGGTGGCTATATTTTGATTTGCTTCGTAATTATAGCCATCATAATATTTACTTAATCGAGCGTTACGAGTAAATATTAGTTAAAGTCACTGTTTAGCATATTGTTCTTAAATGAACTCAGGCGCTTTTTATCCTTATTGACCTAAAGCATTAAATAATTGTTTAGTTACTTTTTTAATGCTTGGCTTTATGTATGCTTTAATTAAATTTATAATTAAAGCATACAAATTACGTGCATAAAAAGTAATGGATACAAATTTTAGTGGAACTTAATATGACATTTTTAAAAAATGTAAAGCAACAAGCTGCGACTAGAACGCCCTCTGAATTAGAGCGTTTATGGCAGCGAATTGAAAAACATACTAAGCGTAACGCAAACTTTGATATTAAAAAGCAGACCCTGTTTTCTCAATTTCAAGAACAAGTAGAGCACCATGAGCAACTCCAAGCTCAAATGATTGCAGAACAAATTATTCATTTTAGTAAGTTTATCCAACGTAAAAGTTTAACTATTGAACAGCGTAATGAACTTGTGGATTGGATAAATGAAGATTTAGATTATTTGTCAGAACATCCATTCATTGGCGAATTGAATGTTGAGGAAGTGTCTCAAATTTTTCAATCTTACCTAAATAAATATAACCAAGATACGGTTAGTACAATCCCTTCTTCAGAGTTAAATATATTACGTAAGATGTTACAACAAGATTTCCCCGGTTTAGAATTAACAGATGACGAACTGAGAGAAATAACAGCTGAGCCTTCATTGCTTTATAAGCACCTTGACGAGCAAGGTTTTGGTGAGGAGAAAGATGATGAAGCGTTTAGTGCAGATAATATGCACTATGAACAAGATGAAGATTGGGATGACTTTTTTGACCAACACGAACGATTTGATCGCGATGAAATTAAACAACAAAAAAACAACTCAAAATTAGAAAAGTTATTTAAAGGCTCGCAACTAAACAAAATGTATAAACGTTTAGCATCTAAGTTGCATCCAGATAAAGAATCTGATCTTGCAAAAAAAGCAGAAAAACACGAACTAATGCAACAGTTAGTACAAGCTCGAAAAGAGAAAGACGGTTTTACTTTATTACAGCTTTACATAAGCCATTTTGACGACGATGTCGATTTTGATGAAGAAACCAAAGCAAACTTAATACCGTTACTGCAAAATAAAATAATCGAGCTAAATGAACAGCATCGCCAACAAAAAGAAAGTAATGACCAATATACAATTGTGTGGCGTAAGTTTAATGGTCGTAGTAAAGCGCAAATTAAAGATAATTTTGTAAACCATTTAGCGGCGCTAAATAATGAATGTGATGAAATTGCTAAACGTTTAGAGTATTGCACTACGGTTAAATCACTTAAAGAAGAGCTTAACAACCGAATTATGAATAAACGTCATATGCCCATGTCTTTAGAGGCGGCTCTCGAAAACATGTTCAATTTTTGATGAATTAACAGTGACGCCAGCCTAAGTTTTTTCATTAAGTTAGAATGGCTGTCCTGTTTAGCTGTTTCTTTACGCTGCGGCAACTGTATTGTCTTGTTCATAATGTAGAAAAACTGCAAAACGCGATGTATTAAGAAAGATAAGCCCTTAGTTCCTCAATAAAGTCACTCAAACGCCCTTTTATATCCCACGTAAAATACAGTAAAGGATTGAACCAAAATATGAACTCGGCTATGGTTTGTTTATCAATAAAAATAAAAAAACGAGTTAACTTACTGTTTGTTAGCTGTTTTGAGGGATTGTATGTTTTTTTTGAGTAAATTATTTTGTTGGGAGCGAGGCAGGCAAAAGTCAGGCTACGATAAAATGTTGATTTGTGGTGCTACGTGGCCAATTAAATTTGATACATATTTGCTTAAATTTCCACAAGGAAGTGAAATAGCACCACACACAGACAAAGTTGCATCTGGTAAACACTATAGATTGAATATAGTGCTTAAAAAAGCAGATTTGGGTGGTGAGTTTATTTGCAGTAATCCGATATTTGAAACAAAGCGGGTTAAGCTATTCCGCCCTGATGTAAGTGAGCATCAGGTATCAAAAGTTATAAAAGGTAATAGATATTTACTCAGCATTGGGTGGATAAAAGGGAGCTCTAAATGCTAGATTTAAGACCTAATTGTGAATGTTGTGATAAGAATCTACCTGCAGAGTCCAGTGAGGCTTTTATTTGTTCATTTGAATGCACGTTTTGTTCTAGCTGTGCTCAAACGCTGTTAAATAACGTGTGCCCAAACTGCTCAGGTAATTTGGTTCAGCGGCCAATTCGCCCTTTGGCTGCACTAAAAAATTACCCTGCATCGACTAAGCGGGTATTAAACGAAAGTGTTTGTGCGCAAAACACATAAGAACATAAAGTATAGTAATTACATTTTCTGGGTATGGAGATCTGATGAGAAAATCCTTTGAATTTACTGTTAAGTCAATCAAAGTTAAAATAATTAACGCTTGGTTTAGTGGTGCTAAATTATATGTAAATGGTGACTTACGAGATACTGACAAAACTTTGTTCGCTTTTAGGAATAATACTTTACTATCTGCAAATTTAGGTGAGTTGGGTGTTCTTGAAATCAAGCCATTATCGGGTCTAATTACGACTGAAATGGATGCATATTTAGTTAACGATACGAATATTCAACATGTATATAGCTCACATAAACGCCTTAGCTTGAAAGAGCAAAGGGTAGCTCGATAAAGCTGCTTTAAGTAACATGTATTCCTGCGTTTTCCTGCAATTAGTAACAACCTCCAAATGACTTTGAGGAGGTTTAAGCCCCTAAATATACCAAGTTAATCTATTTGGTTTACTCTATTAATTCAAAACTATTCAAAACTATTCAAACTCTTTTACATAAAGCAAAAGCGCGCTGTACATTACGCTCAGTGCTTTAGGAACATCCTCATTAATAACGGCTTCTGCAGGGTGGTGGCTTATACCGCCAGGGCTGCGTATAAATAACATGCCAACGGGGCAAATTGGAGCGATTGCCATTGCATCGTGCCCAGCGCCTGAAGCAAGTGAAGGCGATGCTTGGTTATTGAGTTTACATGCGCTTGAAAACAAATGCTGAATTTGAGTATCACACGCAACGGCATCGGCGGCATGAGTCCATTGCCAATCAAGCGTTAAATTGCGTTTGCTTGCTATAGATTGAGCGCTGCTTTGTATGGCGCTTAGTAAGTTAGCGAGATCGGTGTCGCTTTGTGCACGTGCATCTAGGCTTATGGTTGTTTTACCTGCAATCACGTTTGTAGCACCGGGGCGAGATTGTATTTGCCCTACGGTGGCAACTTCGCCATTACTCGCGTTTTTTGCTAGCTGCTCTATGGCAATAGTAAGTTCGGCGCAGCCTGCTAGTGAATCCTGCCTCAAGTTCATTGGCGTTGTACCCGCATGACCACTTTGCCCTGTTAGGGTAAGCATGGCGCGTTTAGCACCTGCTATAGCCGTTACTACTCCGAGCGCCTGATTAACCGATTCGAGTACAGGGCCTTGTTCAATATGAGTTTCCCAGTAAGCTAGTAATTCGTTTTTGTTTAGTGCGGCCTTTGCGTAGTCGTTAGGGTTTAGGCCAAAGTCGAGCATGGCTTGGCGCATAGTTATGCCGTTTGTGTCTTCAATGTTTAGCCACTGTGGGTCAAATTCGTTGGCGAGGGCTTTTGAGCCAATTAAAGTTGTGGCAAAGCGCGTGCCTTCTTCATCGCAAAAGCCCACTACATCTAAATGAAAGGGCAGGTCGAGCTTTAACTTATGTGCAAGCGCTGCAATTTCTATCCCCAGCAGTACACCTAAAATACCATCAAACGCACCTGCGTTTGGAACTGTGTCGAGGTGCGATCCTATAATTAAACGTTTAGCATGGGGGTTTGATGATTTAAGCCGCCCCCAAAGGTTGCCCACTTCGTCTTGCCACGATTGCATGCCCGCCTCAACCATCCACGATGCGGTAACAGCGTTACACTCTTTGTGCTCTTTTGATAAGTACACGCGGTGAATACCGCCTTGCATTTGCGATAGTGCGCTGAGAGTTTTACAGCGAGATAAAGCGCGTGTTGCATATTCATCAGCAAGTTCTTTATCTAATAAAGGGCTGTGTTGTGGGCTTACAATCGTCATGCTAAATCCTTGTTTATTTATAGTGAGCAAGGGCTGCAATGGCGGCTTCGCCTTTAGAGCCTTTGTAACCGTTGGCATGCAAGCAAGCGTCTAAGCTTGCAAGTGTTTGTAATACGGTATCTTTTCGGGCGTTGTAGCCCATAGTGCCAATACGCCAAATTTTGCCATGCAGTGGCCCAAACGAAGTGCCAATTTCTATTCCAAAATCGGTTAGCATTTGTCCGCGTACGTGATCGGCATTAATGCCCTCGGGTATATAAACACCCAGTACATTGTTCATTTTATGTGTTAAATCGCCAAATACATTTAAGCCGAGCGCTTGAATGCCTGTTAGCATGGCATCGCCATGTAATTTGTGGCGCGCTACGCAGTTATCCACGCCTTCTTCAATGACTATGCGGGCGCATTCTGAGGCGCAATACAGCATGCTGGTGGCTTCGGTATGATGGTTGAGGCGCTCCTCTCCCCAGTAATTCATGATCATACCTAAATCAAAATAGTTAGAGCGCACAAAGGGCTCTGTGCCGTCGATATGATCGGCTGTGCGAATACCTGCTTCTACCTTTTTACGTTTTTGGATCCACTCGGCGCATTTGTCGCTTAGTGTTAATGGCGCAGACCCAGAAGGACCGCCTAAACATTTTTGCAGGCCAACAGAAAGTGCATCGAGTTTCCATTCATCGGCAGGAAGTTCGTTGCCCACAATAGAGGCGGTGGCATCGCAGTAAAATAGTACATCGTGCTTTTGGCAAATATCGCCAATATGCTCAAGAGGTTGGTTCATGGTGGTGGATGTATCGCCTTGTACCATAGCAAGTACATGGGGTTTTACATCAACAATGGCTTTTTCGATTTGTTCTGGCGTAAACACTTCGCCCCACGGTACTTCTATTGTGTGCACCTTTGCGCCAACGCGTTCTGCTATTTCAGCAAGTAGGTGGCCAAAGCGCCCCATAATTGGCACTAGTACTTTATCGCCTGGGCGTAAAATTGAGCATAATACGGCTTCAATACCCGCGCGCGATGTGCCATCTATTAGCATGGTCCATTCGTTTTTAGTTTTAAAAATTTCGCGGTAACGTGCCATGGTTTCGTTCATAAAACCGGTCATTACTGGGTCGTATTGGCCTATAAGTTGCGCCGACATAGCACGTAAAACACGAGGATCTGCATTAATTGGACCTGGTCCCATTAATAAACGCTGTGGTGGGTTTAAGGTTTGAACTTGCGTGTTATTAAACATATTTTAGGCTCCCAGAGTCTGAATGAGCATGCGAATGCCGGTTATCATTAAGACAACGGCAAAAGCGCGTTTTAGTTGTTTTTGATCCAGCTTGCTACCAATTTTTACGCCAATAGGCGCAAATAAAATAGTCAGCGGAATAATAAGAAAAAAGGCAGGGAGGTTAACTAACCCCCACGTACCTAGGGGAGCATCGGTTGGCGTTGTGCCAATACTTAATAAGGTAATAACACCTGGTAGCGCAATCAATAAACCAAAAACGGCCGCAGTTCCTACTGCAACATGGGCGCGTACATTAAATGCGTTTAGCATAGGTACGCCAATAGTACCGCCGCCTATGCCAATCATTACCGACAAACCACCTACAATACTTGCCATAACGCCTTGACCAAATTTACCTGGCAGTTGTTTTACAAGCGCAGGTGCGCCGGCTCTAAATAACATGTTTAAACTGACTAAAATAGCAATGCAGGCAAACATGAGCACTAATGCGTTACCGCGAACGGTATGAGCAATAATACTACCGACTACCGCCATAACTAATATAAACGGTGCCCAGTATTTTATTAGCGCAAGGTCAATATTTCCTTTGCTATGATGCGAGCGAATAGATGAAAGCGAAGTAGGTACTATGGTTGCAAGTGATGTGGCAGTGGCTATCATCATTGCCGACTCTGGGCTTACGCCAAAACCTTGCAGTAAAAAATACAGCACAGGTACGATAACAATACCGCCGCCTACACCAAAAAGTCCTGCTAAAATTCCGGCAAAAATACCGGTTGCAATTAAGGCCGTAACTATTGGCCATTGGTTTATTATTTCTGACATTGTGTTCCTGCTGTAGTTACTGTTGCACGTCCATCTGAACGAGGATCTGTTGCAGCTTCAAGGCTTGTAGGTGTATCTAAAATAGCCCCAGCGTGCCCCATCATTTCGTTATTATTATCAACGCTTACCCAATCGTGGTCACGTTGATTTAATTCATGTTCTATATGAAAAACTAACTCTTTTTCAATTTTTAAATTTGTACTTGTATCGCCCCATGTACGTCCAAGTAACCAACGAGGGTCGCTAATTGCTTGTTTTATTGATTTATTTCGCCATGCGTAGCCTGCAAAAACAGCGGCTTGGGTTTGTGGTTGCCCTTCACCGCCCATTGTTCCGTAAGCAAGTCGACGACCATCGCTAAACTTTGCCATTGCTGGGTTAAGTGTATGAGCCGGCTTTTTATTTGGCGCAAGGGCGTTAATATTGTTACTCGCATCAATATCTTCATTGTTTAAACTAAAGCTTAAACCTCGGTTATTCCACACAAAGCCGCCTTCGCTCATTAATATTCCGCTGCCAAATTCCCAATAAATACTTTGAATAAAGCTGACTAATTGGCCGTTTTTATCTCTGGCTGCCATCCATACAGTATCACCAGGTTCTGCGTTAAATGGCCATTTTTTGGCTTTACTCATATCAATATTGTTAGCAAGTTCGCTTAAGCGATCATCGGTTAGTGCGTTTTTATAATCGTCTCCTAATACTTCAGGGTCAGCCCAAAGGGTAGGGCGATGCGTAAAGCTTTGTTTAGTTGCTTCAACAATTAAGTGTGTCCAGTCGGCATCGGTTTTAGCTAAATGCTTTAACTTATTTACGGCACCAATTATTTGTAGTGAATGCACGCCCTGTGTTGGCGCAGGTAAGTTGTAGCAATTAATACCACTGAGGTTTGCATTTAGCGCAGTAACTACCTCGGCTTTAGTATTTGTAATGTCATCTGCGGTAATTGAGCTGCCTGCTTTTGCTAAGTCGGCGGAAAATGAGTTGGCAAGTGCGCCTTCATAAAATGCGTTTAAACCATGCTTTGCTAGGTACTCAAACGTTGCTGCAAGTTTAGGGTTTTTAAAATGCTGGCCTGCTTGTAAGGGCTTGCCATTGGGTATGTAAAGGTTTTTAAACGCGTCATTGGTATTGTTCGCAGCGGCTAGCTTTTCACAGCCTGCTTGCAAGCTTTTTGTAACTGTAAAGCCCTCGCGCGCAAGCTCAATAGCGGGTGCTAAAATGTTTAACAGTGGTAGTGCTGCGTGCTCATCTAGTTCAAGCGCTTTTTGCCAACCGCGTATTGTACCCGCTTGAGTTAGTGCGCTTAATCCGCCGCGCTCTGGTATTTGCGTGAGCGTGTTATAAGCACTTGTATTACTTGCAGCTCGGCCGCAGGCGTCAATAGCGATGGGCGTTTTTTGGTTTGGGTTATCGATAAGCCAAAAGCTATCGCCACCAATTGAGTTCATATGTGGATATACAACGCTAATAGCGGCGGCAGCCGCTACCATAGCCTCGGTAGCTGTACCGCCTTGTTTTAGTATATTTATACCCGCCTCAGTGGCCGAAAAATGAGACGCGGTAAATGCAATGTTGTGTGTGGTCATGCCGGTGTGTCCTGTTTAAAGTGTTCAGCTAGGTGCTTAACGCAAGCAAGTAAGCTTTTATCGTTACCGTGGGTCATCATTAATGAAAAACCATACGGATGATCATTTGTTAAATTAGCCAGCGGTAAATGCACTTGCGCTGAGCCACTAAGTCCTGCAATTGCCGAAAGCGTAATAATTTGCATGCGTAAGGCGCTTGTGTCGGCGCCTAATTTAGGTGCGGTTGTGGGTGTGGTGGGTAAAAATAAGCAGCTGTGTTTATTTAGGTTTTTAGCGACGATTGCTTGCCACTCGTGCTGTATTTTTAACGCCTCTTGTTCTTCTTGCTCGGTTAAAGCCAGTGCCATTTTAAAACGAGCCGCAATTGCTGGCGCAAACTGGGGAGGTTGCCCCGGCAATTGAAGCCAATCTTTATGCGTTTTTGCGATTGCTCGCCCTTGCAGTACTCTAAAACTATCCGCAAGTTCGCTTAATAAGCTGCTGTTAGGTAGTTCAAATTCTTTATGGTGCTTAAAATTAGGCTTGGTTTTTTCAAGCAATTGTTTAAGTGGGGCTTGTAAAGCAGGGTCAACGAGTTCAAATAACGGCTCGCAAATAACTAAGGTATTAACGTTATTAATAGCTTGATTTGGTAACAGTACATTACCTACATCGCTTAATAGCTCGGCGCTTTGGGTAAGCCAACCTATGGTATCAAAAGGCGGAGCCAACGGTATTAGACCGTCTTTTTCAATCACATTATGGCTTGGCCTTATGCCATATAAACCACAATAGCTGGCGGGTATTCTAATTGAGCCGCCAGTGTCGGTACCTAAGCCAATATCAGCTAAGTTAGTAGCAACGGCTGCTGCCGAACCCATACTCGAACCACCGCAAGCATGCCCTTTTAATTTAGGATTTTGCGCAGCGCCATAATGTATATTATTACCCTCTAAGCTATAAGCCAGTTCGTCTGTGTGGGTAAAGCCTATAAAGTTACAACCAGCGGTCATGAGCTTATTAACCGAGCTTGCCGTATTTTGAGCCGGTTTAGCTGTTTTAAACCAGTGTGGATTGCCAGCGCTGTTACGCTCGCCTTTTACTGCAAATACATCTTTTACGGCTAAGCGATTGTTTGCAAGTAGACCAGACTGGTTTGTTTGCCACAGGGTAGGACCGTGATTGCAAAATATACCTTTGTTGTTTTTTTTATCACTCATTTGCAGCTCATTATTATAAAACTGACCAAGTACTTACTTATTAAGTTAGAGTGATTAAAAAGCGGGCTGGTTATTATTATTATGAATACCAATTTTATTAAAAACATGATCATTCTATCGGATTAAATAACGCACTTACTTCGTTAAAAATTATTCATAGAGAACAACTATATGTCATAATTTTTGCCTTGTTATTGCGCTATTTTCTTCGCGTTATAATAGATCACTATTTAATGCAATTGGTATAACTCCGCTTTTTAATCGGTAGTTTTGATTTTATAGTGCTTAGACTAAGCAAGAGGAATGCCATAAATAAAAAACCTGTCCAATTGGTCAGGTTTTGTTGGGTTGTATGAGGTTTGTAAATGTGGGCTGTAGAAATAGTGACATTAAAATGAGTTAAAACAAACCAATTTGGTGCGAAGGTGCACCAAGTTGGTCTTTATTTATATGGTTTTAAGTGCTAAATAAGGGACGTTTTACTGATGATTAAACCATTAATATCGGCGTAAACCCAATCGTTAGGTTCTATGGTGATGCTAAGCATGGTAACAGCTTGGTTTTTATCACCAAAGCCGCGCTTTAAGGTACTACGCGGTGTAGAGCCTAGCGCCATTACAGGTAAGTTCATCGTGGCGAGTATTTCTATATCTCGGCAACAGCCATTTATTATTACGCCTTCCCAGCCATTATTTAGGGCACGCTCAGCCATAATATCGCCAATAAACGCAAAGCGTTTGCTCGCAAACCCGTTTATAACTAATACTTTACCTTCACCATTTTCATGCAATATATCGGCAGCAAATGAGTTGTCTTCTGGGCAGGTAACGGTAACTACTTTGCCATAAAACGTAGTTTTTTTACCAAAGTGATAAAGGCCACTGTCGGCTACTTGCACGTTATCGCGATGATCGTCAAATAAATCGGGTGTAGTAAAGGGTGTCATGGGTTAAGTCTCACTTTGCTCAGGTATTTTAAGACCAATACCTTTTAAAATTATGTGGGCAATTGATTGCGTAATTTGTGCCACATCGGTTTTGTCGTACTCTAATTTGTTCATTACGAGTAAAACCTCAGCCTGAAAGTCGGCGTAATACTGCGTGGTAGACCAAATAGTAAAGAGCAAATGGTAGGGGTCAACCTTATCCATTTTATCTGCATCCATCCATGCTTGAAGTACATCAACCTTTTGTTTAACCCAAGGGCGGGTATTGGTTCTAAAGTAGCTTTGTAAATAAGGTGCACCGCGCAGTATTTCACTGGCAAATAAGCGAGATTGCATTGGCTGATTTACGGCGAGTATTACTTTGCTTTTAATGTAGTTATAAAGCACGGTAGCTGGATCGTCGTTAATTGTGACGTTATCGAGCCCTAAGTTCCAATTAGCTATTATGCGGTCAATCACAGACTCGTACAGACCATCTTTACTTTTGAAGTAATACAAAATATTAGCTTTTGGCACCTGCGCTTCTTTAGCAACCATGCTCATACTTGCTCCGTCGTAACCTAATTGCGAAAACAATTGCTCGGCGGCATCTAAAATTAGTTTTTGGTTTTTCTCGCGTGTCACTTCTTTTTTATTTGGCTTTATTTGTGTGGTCATTATAGAGTTTGCGTGTTTAACGTATTGATTGATTGTAGCTTTACTGACCAAAAGGTCAATTACTAAAAAAGGGTGAATGTTAAAAACAGGCGAGAGGTTTAAGCTATTAACTTTAATTGTTTAATTAAATAATTACTGTTAGTTTAGTTTCAAATTTACGAGTAGTACTTTTGGATTGGCAAATGGATTTTATAAGCAAAAATAAATATACACTATATGGAGTCGCTGCAATATTACTGTGGAGTTGCTTAGTTGCATTACTACGGGATATTTCTGAGTTGTTTAGCCCCATTGGTGGTGCTGCGGCTATGTATTCTGTAAGTGCGATATTTTTAATTTTGGTTATGGGAGTGCCCAAGTTTAGTGGTTTTTCGAAACGCTACTTGGTAGTAGGTACTTTATTATTTGTATCGTACGAAATTTGCTTGGCGCTTTCTATTGGTATGGCAAATAGTCGTCATCAGGCAATGGAAATGGCGGTTATTAATTATTTATGGCCCACGCTAACAATATTGCTCTCTATTATTATTGGTCGTAAAAAAGTAAGTTACTGGGTTTACCCAAGCATGATTATTGCTTTTTTAGGCGTTGCTTGGTGTATTACGGGCGATCAAGAAATGTCGGTCGATACGCTTGTTACTAACTTTGCTGATAATCCTGCTACTTATTTAATGGCATTAGCTGCAGCGTTTATATGGGCTATTTATTGCGTAGTTACGCAAAAGCTGAGTAATGGTAAAAATGCCATTACGTTATTTTTTACTGTTACGGCAATGAGTTTGTGGGCGCAATATGGTTTTAGTAATGAAGCGCCATTAACGTTTTCACTGGGCTCAAGCATGACGTTATTATTAGCTGGTGTAGTCGTGGGGAGCGGTTATGCACTGTGGAATCAAGCTATTATTGGCGGTAACTTAATGCTGTTGGGTACGCTTTCGTACTTTACACCGGTGTTTTCTACTATTATTTCAGCGCTGTATTTATCTATTACGCTGAGTGCTTCGTTTTGGCAAGGGGTTGTACTGGTAACAGTGGGCTCGCTAATTTGCTACTTTGTAACGCGAGAAAAGCCTAAACAACCTCAAATAGCGTCTGCAACATAATACTAATTTTATTAAAAATAAGCCCTATTATTTTAGGGCTTTTTGTTGCGTGCAAATTATTTTGCATTATTTACCTGCGCTAGTAACTCTATAACTTTTTGTTGACCAAATGTTTGTGCAAATTGCTCGGCTGTTTGACCGGCTTTGTTTTGATGCGCGTTGTCGCAATCAAGTGATACGAGTGTTTTAGCTATACTAAATTCACCTCTAAAAATAGCGGCCATTAGCGCTGTGTTACCACGGTTATCTTCTAAACAGGCATTAGCGCCTAAGTGCAATAGCGTATTAACTGTGTTTTTATTACCGTGATAAGTGGCAATCATTAACGCGGTGTAACCTTTATTGTTGTAGCTGTCGATAGGGATACCAGCATCTACAAATTGCTCTATTACAGCGGTGTCGTTGGTACGTGCTGCGGCAAAGTAATAAGCAAATAAGCTTTGGTATTGAGTTTTTGCAGAATGTTGGCTTTCAACTTGCGTACTGGGTGTTTGTGTACTTGGGGTATTTTGAGCGTAAACGCTACTGGTAAAGCTCAGTAGTAGAGCGACTATAATTAATAAATTACGCATAACAATTGTCTCTTATAAAAAGAGGAAGGGGGTTATCCCTTCCTCATTATTGTGGTTGTTTGTATAGCTGCTTAGTTGGGACTAATTTTTACAACTGATTACTTACAGCTAGTTAATTACAACTAGCTACTTACAAGTTAGCTGCTAGTTGTTTAACCATTTTAATATCGCCGTTTACAGCTTTAGTTAAGCGTGTACCGTACTCACTGTCTGCTTTGTAAAAGTGGCTAAGCATTTTGTGTTTAACACTGCTGTTTTGCACTTTGCCTAAATCGCCTGCTAGGTTATTAATTAGGTTTGTACGTTCTTGTTTGCTAAAACCACGGTATATAACACCTGCTTGCGCGAAGTTTTGCTGCTTTTTAATCGCGGCTTGTTGTACAAAGCCTTTAAGCTCTGTGTTACTTCTACGTGCAATTGGGTTTTCAGCTACGTTTTCTTGGCTTGGCTGGTAGTTCACATTGCTTGTTGTGTTCCCGTAGTTCATTGCACCGTCTTGGTTGTAGTTAACCACTTCAACTTTTGCACGGTTAATTGGCAATTGCTGGTGGTTAGCACCTAGGCGGTACATTTGTGTATCAGCGTAAGAAAACATACGACCTTGTAATAAACGGTCTTCTGATGGCTCAATACCTGGAATAATGTTTGCCGGTGCCATTGCTACTTGTTCTGTAGATTGGAAGAAGTTAGTTGGCATACGGTTTAAGGTCATTGTTCCTACTTTAGTTTCTTTAATGTCTAACCACATTTTTGTTGCATCTAACGGGTTGTAATCAAAGTCATCAAGCTGCGATGGATCAAGCGTTTTAATGTACAGATCCCATTTAGGGAAATTGCCTCTGTTTATTTCAGTGTATAAATCTTGTGTTAAATGCTGAAAGTTTTGGCTTTGTACTTTTGCCACTTCTTTTGCGTCAAGGTTATCAATACCTTGTTGACTTACCCAATGAAACTTAACGTATTTAACATCACCCGATTTATTAATCATTTTGTATGCATGTACACCCCAACCGTCCATTTTACGAAGACTTGCTGGTGTACCGTAGTCGCTGTAAACCCACGTTAGCATTTGTGTAGAACCTGGTTCGTGCGAGAAAAAGTCAAATACACGGTTAGGATCTTGAATGTTATCAACCGGAGATGGTTTTAAAGAGTGAACCATGTCTGGAAATTTAATCGCATCACGAATAAAGAACACAGGTAAGTTATTACCTACTAAATCCCAGTTACCTTGGTCTGTGTAAAACTTAGTTGCAAAGCCACGTGGGTCACGCAGTGTTTCTGGGCTACCTTTTGAGTGAATTACTGATGAAAAGCGAACAAATACGTCTGTTTCTTTACCAGCTTGTGCAAACGGTGCTGCAATTGTTAAATCGTCTAGCTCTTTTGATGCTACAAACACACCGTGTGCGCCAGTACCACGAGCATGCACAACACGCTCAGGAATACGCTCACGTGCAAAGCGTTGCAGTTTTTGAATTAGTTGCACGTCCTCTAGTAATACACTGCCACGTTCGCCCGCAGTAATTGAATTTTGGTTGTCACCAACAGCTGCGCCGTTATCTTTAGTAAGTGTTGTTGCTGCGCTTGCCGGTAATGCTATTGCAAGTGCCAGTGCAGTGAGTGTTAATTTTGTTTTGTTTATTTGAGTATTCATTGTCGACCTCATCTATTTAAAAGTGCCGGCAGTGGTGCAGGCTGTTAATCTGTTAACGATAGTATTGATTTTATTAACTTCGGTAAAACTGATTAATTAGATTGATGTGATTTGTAAAATAGATGAAATAAATTAACAGGAGCACTTTTTACGTTAACGGAATTTTTTTACTACGACCTTGGTCGCAATATGCTTTTATAAAGTTGATTAAATACAAAGGTTTTTAGTTTTATCTGAGTGTATTTTCACCAAGCTGGTGCGTTTTATACTTACAGTGTGTTGACATATTCGTGCAATAAAGGGAATATGCTCAATCGGTGGGCTTATGCTCATTATTGAGTTGCACTAAAAAGCTGCACAATATTAATCGCGCTTAACTCGTTATACTTAAATTAGCTAAACCAAACAGTTTTAATAAGGTGACAAGATGAATACTAACATTGAGCTAGTAATATTTGATTGTGATGGCGTTGTTATTGATAGCGAAATTTTAAGCGCACAAGTACTCATTAATATGCTTGTTGAAAAAGGCGTTGATATTGATCGTGCTTATGTACAGCAACACTTTTTAGGCTGCAACTTTAAAACAGTAAGCCAAAAAATAGCGGATGCATTTAATGTCACTCTTCCTGAAAGCTTTGAAGGTGACTACCGCAAAGCACTGTTAAACGAATTTGAAACAGGGCTAACCACGACTGACGGTATAAAAGACGTACTTAACAATTTAGCTGTGCCTATTTGTATAGCTACTAGCAGCAGCCCAGCACGCACCGCAAAAGCGTTGAGCATAGTGAGTTTAAGTAAGTACTTTAGCGATACGGTTTTTACCAGCAGCGAAGTTAAGCGTGGCAAACCAGCACCCGATTTATTTTTACATGCAGCTAAAAAAATGGGTGTAAAGCCAGAGCATTGTTTAGTGATTGAAGACAGTAAAGCCGGCGTAAATGCAGGAATTGACGCCAACATGCAAGTACTGCATTACAGCGGTGGGCAACATATGCAAGGCTCTGTTAATCATGTGCACAGTGCTTACCCAAATGTTGATCATTTAACGCATTGGCAAGATTTTTTTAGTGCATACCCTGCACTTAAAAAGCAGTAAACACGCAGCTTTTTAAATACACAAAGTTTTAAACGCGATTTGCTCGCCTTACTCACTGACAGGCAAGCAAACGCAAAATATAAATGTAGATGGTTTTGCTTTACTAAAAATAAAACAAAACATGGCAAAACATCATGCGTTTATAAGCCAAATTATAAAAGGCAAAGTATTTAGGTACTATACCAATCTGCTTGAATATGGGGTTTATTTAACGATAAGAAAATTGCACTGTAACTAGGCAAAAATTTTTATATCTAGTTGTTCTAAATATAAAATTTTTAACGACGTTATGGGGTAATTTAACTCGTTAAATTATTCAAATAGTTATGCAGATTGGTATCAAATGCTTTGCTGTTAACAATAGGAAATACCATGGCAACGAGTCCACACACACAAACATTTAAAGATGTAAACGAAGAGCAACTTCCTGTTGCTAATAATAAGCTTCACGGCTGGAAACATTTTGCAGGGCTATATGCTGGCGAACATGTTGCGGCTACTGAATTTGTTATTGGTGCAACGTTTGTTGCATTAGGCGCTTCAACCATCGACATTCTACTGGGTTTATTAATAGGTAACCTGTTAGCAATGTGTTCTTGGTGGCTGATTACTGCACCCATTGCAGTAGAAACCCGCTTAAGTTTATATAACTACTTAAACAAAATTGCTGGTAACTCAATGACCAAGCTCTATAACTGGGCTAACGTGGTTATTTTTAGTGTTATATCGGCCGCGATGATCACGGTATCTTCCACCGCCGTGCGGTTTTTGTTTGATATACCTGCACAACTTGATTGGTATCCAAATAGCTTTTGGTTTGTAGCCATTGTTTTAGCTGTTGGCTCTATTGTTGTGTTTGTTGCGATGTATGGCTTTTCTACGGTTGCTGACTTTTCGAAACTGTGTGCGCCGTGGCTATTTGTTATATTTATTGCAGGTTCGTTCGCGTTATTCCCTGAGCTTTCAAATCACGTATTAGGTTCTACCTCTTTAACTAGCTTTAGCGACTTTATGACCATAGGCGACTCCTCCATATGGACGGGCACCAATGCCGATGGTGAAAAGGGCATAGGCCTATTAGAAGTGATTGGCTTTGCATGGGCTGCTAACTCAATTACTCACTTTGGTTTAATCGACATGGCTATTTTTAGATTTGCTAAACGCAAAAGCTATGGCTTATTTTCTGGTGTGGGCATGTTTTTTGGTCATTACTTAGCGTGGATCTCTGCCGGTATTATGGGCGCAGGTGTTGCGGTATTACTTAAAACAACTATTTCATCACTTGATCCGGGCGATGTTGCATACCATGCATTAGGTTGGACTGGCTTTGTTATTGTAATTATTGCCGGTTGGACTACAGCTAACGCAAACCTTTACCGTGCAGGCCTTGCAGCACAATCTATATTTGTTAATCAATCACGTGAACGCACAACCGCTATTGTAGGTGTTGTAACCGTGATTATTGCGTGTTTCCCGTTTGTATTTTCTCAAATGCTTCCGCTACTTACCTACGCAGGCTTATTAGTTGTGCCAGTAGGCGGCATTGTATTTGCTGAACATGTGTTATTTCCTAAAATTGGCCTAACACGTTACTGGGCTAAATATAAAAACATTACTCGCAGCGTACCGGCTATAGCATCTTGGGCGTTAGCGCTTGTGTTTGGCTTTGGCTTAAACGCAATTGATGTAATGTCGTTTTACTACTTGTTTATTCCTACGTGGATTTTCACCATTGTTATTTACACGCTTTTAGCTAAAAAATACGGCGCCGGTGAAGATTACACACAAGAGATTGCAGCAGAAGAGCAAGAGCAACGTGATATCAAAGAATATCAAGCTGCTGAAGCTAAAGACATTCCAAAGCCAGTAATTGACAGCTCTGTATTTACCAAAGTACTTAATGCGGTTTCTACGGTTTCACTGGTTATTATTTTTATATTTGCCAGCCAGGTGATGTTTTTCAGTGAAACTATGAGTATGTACAGCGCTAATAAATCGCAATTCGAAATAGCCTGTTTTATTTGTACTGTTATTTATTTTGTTACTGCGTACTGGTCGTTAAAACGCCATAAAGTACTCAATACAGCATCGTAATTACTTATCGTAATACAGTATCGTAATTTATATTTTATTTTTGTTTAGTAAGGTCGCACCATGACGCAACATCAACACACTGACGCTCTAGTTACAGGGCTAAACCAACAAAGCTTGGCTCAATTACCAAGCCATGTTGATACACCAACCTACGACCGTAGCGCAGTTAAAGCCGGTATTGTTCATATTGGCGTGGGCGGTTTTCATCGTGCTCATCAAGCGGTATATGTTAACGAGCTTTTAAAAACCCCAGGCTCTGAGCAATGGGGCATATGTGGTGTTGGCCTTTTAGAGGGTAACCGTGGTCTGCGTGATATTTTAAAGCAGCAAGATTACCTTTATACGCTTACTGTTAGACACCCAGACGGTAAAATAGATAACAAAGTAATTGGCTCAATGATCGACTTTTTGTTTGCTCCAGAGGACAAACAAGCGGTAATTAATAAGTTAGCGCACAGCGATACTAAAATTGTGTCGCTTACTATTACCGAAGGTGGTTACAACTTTAACCCTGCAACGGGCGAGTTTGATTACAGTAATCCAGATATTATTAACGACATTAATAACCCGAACGACCCAATTACAGCGTTTGGTTACATTTCTGCTGCGTTAAAACTGCGTAAAGAGCAAGGCTTAGGCGCGTTTACAGTACAGTCGTGCGATAACATTCAGCACAACGGTAACGTAACACGCAAAATGCTTTTAGCCTTTGCTACAGAGCAAGACAAAGACCTAAGTGAGTGGATTGAGCAAAACGTATCGTTTCCAAATGCGATGGTTGACCGTATTACACCGGTATCTAAAAAGAGTGATATTGATTACGTGGTTGATGCATATGGTGTTAGCGACGAGTGGCCAATTACCTGTGAGTCATTTACACAATGGGTAATAGAGGACACATTTAGTGATGCTCGTCCAAATTGGGATGTTGTTGGTGCACAGTTTGTTACTGATGTAACGCCTTATGAAACCATGAAAATACGTTTACTTAATGCAGGGCATTCTGTGCTTGGTTTATTAGGTTCAATCCATGGCTATGGCACTATTGACGAAACGGTATCTGATGAATTATTTGCCACATACCTGCGTGCTTTTATGGATAAAGAAGTAACCCCAAATCTTGAACCACTTGAAGGCATTGACCTTGAAAGCTACAAAGATACGTTAATAGAGCGTTTTGCTAATCCTAATATTAAAGACAGCCTAGCGCGTATCTGTAGTGAAAGCTCAGCTAAACTGCCTAAGTTTTTAATTGCCACAATTAACGAAAACCTAGTACAAGGTCGAGATGTATCACTGGCAACGCTTGTTATTGCTACTTGGTGCTTATACAGCGATAAAGGTTTAAGTGAAAACGGCGAGCAACTTGAAATTCAAGATGCGATGCACAAAGAGCTTAATTCTTACGCGCAAGAGACTCAAACTAGCCCGTCTGCATTTTTAAAGTTAACGAGCTTGTTTGGTAAGCTTGAGCATAACGAAACGTTTACTGCTGAATATAAAAAGTCGATTGCTGCGCTGTATGCACCTAATAGTAAAATTAAAGCCATTATGCAGGCTGTACTTGATCAAAAGAGTAACTAATTATGAGCATTTTAATTAATCATAAATCAGGCGAAAACGTAAGTGTTAGCTGCTTTGGCGAAGTGCTGTGGGATTGTTTTGATTCAGGTAAACGCCTAGGTGGCGCGCCACTTAATATGTGTGTGCGTATTAACTCACTAGGCATTAAAGCCGATATGATCAGCGCTGTTGGCAACGACGAGTTAGGCGCTGAGCTACTAGGCGAAATTACTAGCAAAGGCGTAAGCTGCGAATACATTGCTATTAATAGTGACAAAAAAACTAGTACGGTTGAGGTAACGCTCGACAGTGGTGGCTCAGCAAGTTATGAAATAGTGGCAGACACTGCGTGGGATAATATAGCGCTTACTGATGAGTTACTTAGTAAAGTTAAAAGTAGCGATGTATTTGTATTTGGCAGCCTAATTGGGCGAAGCGAAGCGTCTTTAGCAACATTAAATCAACTAGTTGATGTAGCAAACTTTAAAGTATTTGATGTGAACCTACGTGCACCGCATTACAAGCTAGAAACACTTGTAGATTTAATGAATAAAGCAGACTTTATTAAATTAAACGATGAAGAGCTATACGAAATAGCAAAAGCGATGGGTTGTAAGTTTCATTCGCTTGAACAAAATTTAGCATTTATAGCACAGCAAACAAATACCGATTACTTATGTGTAACCAAAGGTAGCCACGGTGCTTTATTAACAATCAAAGGCGAGAATTTTTATAATTCAGGTTATTTAATTAGCGTAATTGACACTGTTGGCGCAGGGGATTCATTTTTAGGTTCGTTAATTTATCAGCTTTGTAGCAACGACGACGCGCAATATGCCGTTGACTTTGCATGTGCCGTTGGAGCAATGGTCGCCGAAAGTTCTGGCGCAACACCTACTTTAACGCATCAACAAATTAGTGAGTTTATGAACCCACTTTAAAAAACATTGTGTGTGAAAGCGGTTATAACGTAAAAGTTTAACCGCTTTTTTTGTGCCCAAAATAAGACGTGTGTAATAAACATTCAATGTGGAGCGTTAAGTGTGCAGGTTGCGTAAATAGTGGCTTATATCGATTATTGTATTAGCTAAACGTCTTATTGTTTGAGGGTTGAAGCTTTGTTATTGTTCGTCGATTATTCACGGATTGAAAAGGCGGGGCGACACACAATGCGCTCTATAACTAAAATACAAAAAGAGAAACGTGCTTTATGATCATCTTTTTTATCTGCCTCACTATTTTAATACTGGGCTATAAGTTTTACAGCCCATTTGTTGAAAAACAAGCCGGTTTGGATTCAACTGCTGACACACCACAAAAACGCTTTAGCGAAGGTGTTGATTACGTAGCTATTCACCCTGTACGAGCATTTTTAATTCAGTTTTTAAACATTGCTGGCGTAGGTCCAATATTTGGCCCAATTTTAGGCGCTTTATACGGACCAGTTGCACTAGTATGGATTGTACTTGGTAATGTTTTAGGTGGCGCTGTACACGACTTCTTCTCAGGTGTAATGAGTATAAAAGAAGACGGTAAAAGCCTACCAGAAATCGCAGGCCATTATTACAACGTCGTATTTAAAGGCTTTATGCTTGTATTTACTGCCATGCTACTGTTTTTTGTAGGTGTAGTATTTATTATGAGCCCTGCAGGTTTGCTAAGTAACCTTGATTTCTTTGAAGGTACAATACTGGCAAATAATACCTTTTGGGTACTCGCTATTTTAGCGTATTACTTTTTAGCTACCTTGCTACCAATTGATAAAATCATTACTAAGTTTTACCCAATTTTTGGTGCGCTAATGATTGTAATGACAGTGGCAATTGCTATTTCATTACTTATTAATGCGCCGCACTTACCGGTACCAAGTGACTTTTTAGCTTACTTTGAAGCTGACCACGCACATGACTTTTTAGAGCCAAACCCAGATGGATTACCAACATGGCCATTGTTATTTATAACAATTACCTGTGGTGCTATTAGTGGTTTTCACTCTACTCAAGCGCCAATTATTGCGCGTTGTTTAACTAACGAAAAATACGTACGTCCAGTTTATTACGGCGCTATGATGTGTGAAGGTATTGTAGGTTGTGTATGGGCACTTGCTGGTATTGCAGCGTTCCCAGATGGTTACGCGGGCTTAAAAGCGTTGCTTGACCAAGGTGGTCCAGGTTTAGTTGTTAATCATGTAGCTAACAGTTACTTAGGTGTATTTGGCGGTATAATGGCAATTATTGCAGTAGCCGTTTTCCCAATTACTTCTGGTGATACAGCGTTCCGCTCATTACGTTTAACAGTTGTTGATGCGTTTAATATTCCGCAAAGTTTACGTAACCGTTTATTAGTAGCGGTGCCTATACTTACTATTGCGTACTTTATGACGAAACTCGATTTCTCATTAATTTGGCGCTACTTTGCATTTTCAAACATGCTGCTTTCTACAAGCGTATTATGGCTTGCCACTAAGTACTTGTTTGACCGTGGTACATTCCATTGGATTGCGAGTGTTCCTGCTGTTATAGCAACTGCGGTAACGGTTTCTTATATTGGTACTGCCGCAATTGGTCTTAACTTATCAAGTGATTTAGGTAAACCTATTGGTGCTGTAGTAACAGTGATTGGCTTAATTGTTTTAGCTATTGTGCACTCTAAGCATAAAGTTAAACCAACAGCGGTTTAATAATCACATAAGTTATTTCAAGCATTAAAAAAGCGAGCTATTCATAATGAATAGCTCGCTTTGTTTGTGTACTAAATTTAGGTATTACTGAGTTGCAAGTTCAAAGTAACTGTTATCGTCGAGCGTTTTGCTTATCATCATAGCGCCCTCAAGCAAGCTCACTGTTTGAATAGCCGCTTTAGTAGGGTTGAGTTCACCATTAGCTAAATGCGCAGCGCTAAGCCATGTTAAATTTTGATTAAAAAAGCGTTTTACTTCAAGGCGTACTTTATCTGGAAGGCTATCGCTTTCGGCTCCTAGCAAACCACATAAACACATTTTACGATCGGTTACTAATGCACTTCTAAAAAGCTGAGTGTACACATCAATAGGATTTTTACCGCTTGCTTTAAGCTCGTTTGGCTCGCCTAACGCAGCTAAAAAAGAATTAGTATATTGATGAGCAAGCTCAGCACCTAAATCGGCCTTAGTCGGAAAGTGATAGTGCACACTGGCGCTCTTAATTCCAACTTCGCTTGCGAGCTCTCTAAAACTAAAATTACTGTATCCGCCAAGGCGCACCTTGTTTTCAGCTGCTTTTAATAACGCTTCTTTTTTACTCACTTTTAATATTTTCCTATCTGCAGTAATACCAATTTTATTAAAACATGATCATTGTATCGCATTAAACAACTCACTAACTGCGTTAAAAATTATTCATATAGAATAACTAGATGTCATAATTTTCGCCTTGTTGTTATTGCGCTATTTTCTTAGCGCAATAATAGATCACTTATTTAATGCAATTGGTATAGCAAAATTATCGACCAGTAGGTAGTTATTTACAAGCGTTTTTATTTTTAAGCAACCCCCTAATTTTATTATGAATTAAGTTAAATCCTATAAATCAGAAAAATTTAAACGTTGACTTAAATTTAGTTTAATATTATAAATTACCTATCGGTAGGTAGGTTACTGCCATTAATTCACTTTTAAACAATAAAGATAGAGATTGCTATGAAAATTTATGATGTAGAAAACTTTCCAAACCCACTTCGTGTTCGTATCGCTTTAGCTGAAAAAAATGCCACTGCAAATGTTGAGTTTGTACCTGTTGATTTATTAAATGGTGAGCACAGAACAGAAGCCTTCTTAGCTAAAAATCCATTAGCAGGTGTGCCCATATTAGAGCTAGATGACGGCACGTTTATATCAGAAAGTACCGCTATTACTGAGTATATTGATACCGCATTTGAAGGCCCATCTTTAATGGGTGGAACCGCAAAAGAGCGTGCAGTAATTAACATGATGCAAAAGCGCGCAGAATCTATGGTACTTGACGCTGTGGCAACTTACTTTCATCATGCAACTGATGGCTTAGGTCCAGAGCTTGAAACGTATCAAAATGTGGCTTGGGGTGAAAAACAAGGCGAAAAAGCACGCCAAGGGTTTAGCTATTTTAATGATGTACTAGCGCAATCGGTGTTTGTTGCTGGTGAACAATTTAGTATTGCTGATATTACATTGTATGCTGGGCTGGTATTTGCTGGATTTGCACAAATAGCAATCCCGAATGAGTTAACCCATTTAGTTGCATGGCAAGAAAAAGTAGCAAAACGCCCAAGTGTTGCGGCTTAATTAGGTTATTAGTTTAAAATTTAAGTGGAGTTACGGTTAGGAGCCAAATATGAAAATTGCTGCCGATTTTAGTAAACGAGTTGTTGTACATAGCGAAACGCTACCGTGGGTTGCATCGCCAATGGCGGGTGTTGATAGACGAGCACTGGACCGTGTGGGCGACGAAGTTGCTCGCGCAACGACTATTGTTCGTTATGCACCTGGCAGTGAATTTTCGCCGCATGTTCATACAGGCGGTGAAGAGTTTGTTGTGCTTGAAGGGGTATTTCAAGATGAACATGGTGACTTTGTGGCAGGTTCTTATATCCGTAACCCACCGCAATCAAAGCACAAACCGGGGTCTGAAAATGGCTGCGTTATATTTGTAAAGTTATGGCAGTTTCAGCCAGATGATCGAACCCACGTGCGTTTGCAAACAGACTTGATGCAAAGTACGGCGCACCCTAGTTTTAAAAATGTAGCTGTAACTCCTTTGTACAAAGACGACTTTGAAGACGTAAGCTTGTTGCACTTTAAGCCCAACGCCAGCATGGTTATAAACGCAAAAGGTGGAGCAGAACTGCTAGTACTTGAAGGTTCATTTGATGAGCAAGCCGATACCTTTGTAAAAAACAGTTGGTTAAGAGTGCCTATTAATAGCTCCATTAACGTTAAGGCGGGAAGTAATGGCGCAAAAGTATGGCTTAAAACGGGCCATTTAACTGATGTAGAAAACCAGATATCTCGCGTACAAAATGCGTAAATCAGTCGTTTATTTGAGATTATTTATTGATTTAGTTCAGGACTAATTAATTTTAGAAGGTGTACTTTTACCGCTCAGCCTATTTAAGGAGAGCAGTAATGGTACACACAACACATGGTTTATCGATTGGTCTTGAACGTGCAGGAAGAGAGTTTTTTTTAAAACTTAAAGCCGTTGGTACGCTTACTCACGACGACTACAAAATAATTACCCCAATGATAAACTCAGCTCTAGGCGAAGTTAAGCATCCAGTCGTGAACGCCTTAATAGATGGTAGCGAACTTGAAGGTTGGGAACTACGCGCAGCGTGGGATGACTTAAAGTTAGGTGTTAAGCACTCTAAAGAATTTAAAAAAGTAGCTATTTACGGTAATAAAGAGTGGCAAGCTCGAATGGCAAAAATAGGTAACTGGTTCATATCGGGTGAGGTTCAATACTTTGAAAATGCTACCGCAGCCATAGATTGGCTAGACGAATAGCCTGGTTTAAAAACTTAAATTAAAGCACTCTTATAGAGTGCTTTTTTGCTCTATGGGTAACGTTATTAAGTAGTTACATTCGCTTTATTTCAATTGTTAATACTGCTCTATTAAAATACACTCATTATTATTGAGCAAATTACATATTATAAAAACAATGAAACAAGTACTTACCTTTATTACATTCCTGATATTTTCTACATCAATACATGCAAAAGATAACAACATATTCACGCCGGTGAGCGATCTTTTTTTGGCTGTTTCTAACGTTGACCACACGCAAATGCGTGCAGCCGTTGATGATTCATTTTTACTTTTAGAACACGGTGAAGTGTGGACTATTAATGACTTTATAAATGTTGTTAAGCCTTCTGACTTTATAAGAACTAATTATTTTAGTGTTATAAATTCGCGTGTAGTGGGTGATGTTGCATTTATTAATTACTGGAATAAAGCCAATATTAAAAACACCGAAAGAAGTATTGATATTTATTGGTTAGAAAGTGCCGTTGTATCAAAAGTGGGCGACAAATGGTTGTTATCGCAAATGCACTCTACTCGGTTACCCCAAGATGAAATACCAAAAGGTGTCACTTTTATAAAGCAATAGATATAACTCTAACTTAAAGCCCCGTAATATGGGCTTTAATCATTTAAATTACATCAGCCAGCACAGGTAATGCCGGAAATGCCCCTTTAGCTAAACACGCTTTAGAGCCACATTTAAGAGCAAAGTGCAGGGCGCCTTTTACGCTCGCTTTATCATTTAGTTTATCTGCTAGTGGTAAATCACTTCCTAAGTTATTTAAGTAGTATAAAACCCCCGCTATAAATGCATCACCCGCGCTTGTTGTATCTACGGCGTTTATTTTTGGTGCCGATTCGTTAAGTATAAATGCGCTGTGGTAAACCTTGGCAGGCTCTGGTCCATCGGTTAAAAACACCAGTTTTACTCCGGTATTTAATAGCATTTGAATGTATTTTTCACCGTTTGTATCGCTATGCTGGGCTAAAAAATTAAGCTCATCACGCGAGAGTTTTACTATGTCACAATAGGTGTAACAAGCTTTTACATTGCTTGCTATATCGTTTGTGTTTTCCCACAAGCTGTAGCGTAAATTTACATCAAAACTGACGAGCTTATTATTCGCTTTTGCAAGTTTTAGCGCTTTAACCGTTGTGTTGGCAATTGCTGATTCGGTTAATGTGTTTGAACAAAAGTGTAGTGTGCTTATTTCTTGCCAATTTATATGCGCTAAATGCGCCTGGGTTAATAGTACATCGGCTGTATTATGGCGATAAAAGCCAAAACTACGCTCGCCGGTTTCATCAAGGCTTACTATAACCATGGCGGTTTGTGAGCCTGCAATGGTAAATAAATAGTCTGTATTTACATTGTATTGCGCTAATGCATTACTTAATTGATTGGCAAAATGATCGTCCCCTCTACCACCACAAAATGCAGCTTCACCTCCGAGTTTTGCATAGCCAACAGCTACATTGGCAGGTGCGCCACCTGGTATAGGTAAATAGGCCGAGTTATTAGCATCTTGTGGCAGCATATCAATTAATAGCTCGCCTAAGCACAGAAGTTTGGTCATTTGGAATATCCTAAAAAGCCTAGCAAGGCTAGGCTAAAAACGTGAAGGGTGTTATTTATTCATACTTTAAAAGGCGCTACAGTGATTACTCACCGCAGCGTAATACACACATTTAGTTAAAAGCGTATTTTAAAGTTACCGACGTTGTGCGGCCGTTAATAGTACGGGCACGAATAATATTGTTTTCAGGTACTGAGCCTTCTTCTGCTTCAGTGATACCTACTGTATCAAATAGGTTATTCACATTAAGCGCAATATTAAGGTTTTCAGATAAGTCATAGCTTACAAAGCCATTTACCTGTGTGTAGCCGTCAAATTGTAGATCGTTATTATCTTGAGCGTATGCATCGGTAGTACCAATGAAACTTACCCCTGCAGCGCCTTTTTCATAGCTGTAACGTGCCATTAATGAGTAAATTAAATCGGCTTGACGACGTGGCGTATTACCTACCACATCTGGGTTAAGCGCATCTTTTGCTATTTCTGCATCGGTCCAGGTTAAATTACCGCGAAAATCCCATGCATCAATAAAGTAAGTAGATTCTATTTCAATCCCTTTTGCTTCGTATTCACGGTCAAAAAATGTTTGTGATGTTGCTTCAAAATTTTGCTCTTCAGTTTCGGCAAAAAACGCAGTAGCAAACACTGATAATGAATCAAAGCGCTTTTTAACACCAAACTCAAATTGGTTCACTTCATCAACAGCGTCTTCTTTTGCAACAGAGCCGTCGGCGCGTACTTTACCAAATAAAAGACGGTCAGCATTTGCGCGCCCACCTTTACTTATGCGTGCAAACGTAGCAAGGCTTGGATCAATTTGATAATTAGCACCAATTGAATAAGAAGAATAGTTCCAGTCGTAATTTACTGGACTGGCGTTGGCAATATCAATACCTGCAACGTTTTGCTCAGGGATTGATATTTCACCGTCGCGGTTCATATCTACAGTTGATGTTACAGCACCTGCATAGTTACCGCGAGCTTCGCCACTGTCGTAACGGGCACTTGCATCAATGCTTACGTCGCCTAATTTAGTAGAGAATGCAACGTATGGTGCACGCGTGTCGTACTCTGTGTCGTAATCGCGTTGGCAACAGTTTCCCCAGTAAGGTGTGCCATATGCATATAAACCATTTTCTGAAAATTCAGTACCGTCAGCTGCAGTAACATTTAATAATGCTGCATTGTCGCCTTTAAGCTCCATAAGGTATGAATTCCATAACCACGACATAGCAATGTTTTGAGTTGACGCGTAATAACCAAAGGTAATGCTGGTATCATCATCAAACGATTTAGTTAGTTTAAAGTCGTTAACTAGCGAATCGAAGTCGTTCATTGTTACGTCAAACGTATGAATTCGCATAGCGAGGTCGTCGTTAAATGCAGCGCCCGTGTTTGCGTTACTGAGTGTTGCGCCTACACCACCAATACTCTGTGCAATAGATGATGCGCTGCCAACCTCAGCAGGAATAAGCGAGTTAAAGTTGCCGCTTATTGATGATTTACGAAAACGGTTTTCGATACGCCAATCGTTATCTAAATCAAATACAGCTTCAAAACCAACAGAGTCAACCTTTGGATTCATACCATCGCGGATATCGCCGCTACTGATTTGGTTTTCACCATTTAAACGTACTGTTTTAGTAAATAACGCTGAGTGAGGTGTGTCTGATTGTGCATCAAAGCCAGCAATAGAGTCACCATTTGAGTACATTGGCATAGGAAGGTAGCCAACACTCTTATCGTCTAAGTGTTTGTAATAAAGGCGCACGTAACCGTTGTCGAAATCTTTAGTAAGGTTAGCTTTTATTTGGCCACCTTTATTAGACGTGTAACCTGTTTCGCGCGGGCCTTCGCCTTGTCGAACAAAACCACCAACATGAAAACGCACGCTATCGGTTAAGTAAGTGCCGTATTCGAAGTCTGTACGAACGCTGTCGTAATCTAAGCCAAGTGTTGTAGACACACTGCCAGATTCGTTTTCGCCATTTTTAGAGATAAAGTTAATAATGCCACCAGGTGCATTACTTGCTGCAGTAGATGCTGAGCCACCACGAATCGATTCGATAGTTTGCACAGTGTTATCTAATCGCATAAAAATATCTGAATTACCAAAAGCGATATCACCGTATTGCAGTACAGGTAAACCATCTTCTTGTAATTGTAAAAATTTTGCACCGCCCGAAGCAACTGGCAGGCCACGAACAGCAATATTTGCATTGCCTTCGCCACCTGTAGATTCTGCACGAATACCAGGGATTATTCTAAAAGCCTCGGCTGTTGAGCGAGGAGTAGACACCTGAACTTGTTCAAGTGATACGCTACTAACTGATACGCTTGAAGCCATGATTGTTGTTCGACGTGGTACGCCGGTTACAACTATTGTTTCAAGACCTTTGTTTTGTGATGCTTCAGGTGTTGCTTGGTCTGTTTCTTGTGCGTTAACGCCTTGACTTACGGCAAGTGCTAAAGCGCTGATTAAATATAAAGGTGTATTGTGTGTTGTCATGTGAACGCCTCGTTGTGTTGAACCCAGTAGGATTTGTTGTTTTTACTTAATCGATTAAGTAAAAATAACAAATATTTTACAATAAGCCAATCATTTTGTGTTTAATTTGCTCTTTTATTATTCATGTATTGATTTTAAAAGTGTTTTTTTATTGTATTGAGATACAAGTTTATTAAGCTGTTGGGTTACTTTCTTGTAAAGCACTCATTGATGGGTCGCGTAAATAATTGAACAACATAGCTATAAATAAAATCACGGCAAACCCTGTGGCTAAGTAAAAGCCATAGCGCACATGGCCAAAGTAATCGCTGATCATACCCATAAATAAAGGAGCTAAAGCAGCTGATAATGCGGTAAAAAATAATATAACGCCGGCTACGGCTCCATGGCGCTCTGCAGGAAAACACGAGATACCTTTAGAGTTTAAAGTTGGATAAACCATAGACATAAATAAACCTGAAAGAGGTAGTAACCCTACAGCCCAGTCAACGCCACCAATAAGTGTACCCACATAACAAAGCGCAATGCCTAAGCTTAAATAAGCCATAACACCTTGCCAGCTATAACGATTTAGTAACCATACGGCAATAAAACGACCTGCAGCACGTAGTATAAAAAATATAGTAAGTGCATAAGTGGCAAGGAGCGGCCAAGAGCCTGTGTAGTCCTTTAATAGCGTTGGCATCCATACATAAATAGCCACTTCAGTCGCTACATAAAGTGCAATAGCTAAAGAAAAGCCAAGTGCATAAGGGTTTTTTACCATTTTCAGGGTGGTGGCCAAAGAGGCTGGCTTTTCAGTTGTTTTAACTACGTCAGGGTAGTCTGCGCGCCATGCTAATAAAGCAAGAATTAAACACATTACGCCCGCAATAATATACAGGTATGTCCAACTTACGTTTTGCACTAATAAAACACCAACTAGGGCAGGGCCTACAATAGCGCCAATGCCAAAAAAGCCCTCAACCTTGTTCATGGTTTTAGTATGGTCGTCGTTACTATGTGAAATATCGCCAAGCAATGCCAGTGCGCCGGTTTTAAATAAACCAATGGCCAAGCCTATGCAGCAAAGCAATACTAAAAAGAAGGTAAAACTGGTGCTAAATGCAAATAAAAAACAACTCGCAGAAAATATTAATAGACCTAGCATAATGGTTTTTTTACGGCCAAGGCTGTCAGCTAAAAAGCCTAAAAATAACCCACTAAAGGCTATTAATGCCATGGGAGCGTAATGAAATGCACTAGCTTGAGTCATGCTCAAACCGAAATCTTTTATAAGTTCGGGGATTATCATGCCGACTGCGTCAGAGGTCATGGCAAACATAAAAAACATCATGTATGTAAGCCAACGTATTTGTTGCAGTGGGTCGCTGCTTACGTGTGTGTGTGATTTTGTCATGTGTTTATTCCTCGTTAAATTCTCTATTAACACTTCGTAAGTCAGTCAGTTGCTTACTGTAGTATTACGTGAGCCACGAAATTTGTATGTAAAATTATTAAAAATTACTTGTAAATTCTTACTCGCTAGTTAAAGATATATCTTAATCGATTAAGTTTCAACATGGTAATCACATAATGATGAAGAATAAAGTTCAATTGATCACATATGCTGATCGAATCACTGGCCAAAATATAGGCGCGCTAACCACACTTTTAAACGGCCCTTTAAAAGGCGTATTTGGTGGTGTGCACTTATTGCCATTTTACAATCCTATTGATGGCAGCGATGCTGGCTTTGACCCTATTGATCATAGTGAAGTTGATTCTAGAATAGGCACTTGGGAAGACATACAAGTATTAGGTAAAGATCTCGACTTAATGGCTGACCTAATTGTTAACCATGTATCGGCGCAGTCTTTTCAGTTTCAAGATGTATTAGCTAAAGGTAAGGCATCAGAATTTTGGGATTTGTTTTTAACCAAAGAAGATGTTTTTCCCGGTGGTATGAGCGAAGCTGAGCAAAAAGCAATTTACCGCCCGCGTCCTGGCAGTTGCTTTACCTCAATGAAATGTGGTGATGGTAAAACCTATGATTTTTGGACCACATTTACCGACAATCAAATCGATATAAATGTAAAAGTAGAAGCCGGTGTTGCGTATTTAAGTAACGTACTTACTAAATTTTCGGCTAACAATGTAAATATTATTCGTTTAGATGCGGCGGGTTACGCCATTAAGCAAGCGGGTACTAACTGCTTTATGCTTGATGAAACGTTTGGCTACCTAGATAACTTATCTAAGCAGGCAAACGATTTAGGCATGGAAACCATTGCAGAAATTCATAGTCATTATCAAACTCAGGTAGAAGTGGCAAAACGCGTAAATATGGTTTACGACTTTGCGTTACCACCGCTTATTTTACACAGCTTATTTAACAACGATGTAGATGCACTGCTCAAATGGTTACAAATTTCGCCACGTAATTGCTTAACCGTACTTGATACACACGACGGTATTGGCATTATTGACGCAGGTCCAATGGGCGACAAACCAGGGCTATTAAATGCACAGCAGATTGATAACCTAGTAGAAACAATGCACGCCAACAGCAACAACCAAAGCCGCCAAGCTACGGGCGCTGCGGCGAGTAATGTCGACTTATATCAAGTTAACTGTACCTACTACAACGCATTAGGTGCTAAAGACTTTGATTACTTACTGTCGCGTGCAATTCAATTTTTTGCACCAGGTGTACCACAAGTATATTACGGCGGCTTATTTGCTTGCGAAAACGACATGGAATTACTGACAAATACAAATGTAGGCCGTGATATTAACCGCCCATATTTAGATGCAAATATAATCGACAAGGCCTTAAATAAGCCTGTAGTAAAAGGTTTAATTGAATTAATTAAAATTCGCAATTCACACCCTGCATTTGCAGGTGAATTTAGCGCCCAAGGTGAAGGCAGTATGTGTTGTTTATCGTGGCAACTAGATGAGCAAACTATTTCACTTACTGTTGATTTTAAATTACGCCATGCACTTATTACGCAAGTAAACGGTGATGAAGAAACAACGATTAACTTAAATTCATTTTTAGCTTAATGTTAAAAGAGTAATTTACAAACGTCATGTAAAGCAAAAGCCAAGCTACTTAAGCTTGGCTTTTTAACACATAAAACTATTACAAGGTTTGTAAGCTAACTACTCGCACCAATCTCTAATTCGTAACTGACTTCCTGAGTTTTTTCTTCTTTAGAAATAAATAATTCAGCGGCTATAACGCCTTTTTCTTGGCTGTTTTGATGAATAGTGGTGAGGCGAGGTACAAACCGGGCTGCTTCATCAATACCATCAAAGCCCACAATACGCAGTTCTTCACCTATTTTTATGCCTTGTTTTATTGCTTCTCGCATTGTGGCAAGGGCAATTAAATCACTCATACAAATAATAACGTTAGGGCGAGGGGAGGCACTTAAAACCTCTTTAGCAGCAATAATTGCAAAACGCTCGCTACTTTCAGGAATGTTCCAAATGCGATCGTCAGCCACCGTAATATTTGCCTCGCTTAAAGCGCGTTGATAACCACGTAAACGTTGATGCGAAATAGATTGTCCGGTTTCAAATTCGTGATGCTCATACACGCGGCATAATACGTTTTCATCAAGTAACCTAAGCCCTAATATAGCCACTTTATCGCTTTGATTATGTAGTACGTGTTTAGCAATTTCGTAACTTGCTTGCTCGTTATTAATATTTACAGAGGCATTGCGAGCAATATCAAAATCAATTGTCACTACATGTTTAGACACTGTTTTTAACTGCTCAACTAACGCGTTATTACGAGGGCGGCCATAACAAATAAAGCCATCTACAAAGTCGACCACGTTGTTAAGGTTATCGCTATTACCTGAAAACAATAAAACATTAATGCCATTTTTTTCAAGCACCGAGGTCACACCGCGCATAAAGCTACTAGCCACCGGGTCCGACACCATGTATTCCACACTATCGGGCAGCACTAAAGCGACAATATTAAATGTGCCATTACGCAACGATTGCGCGGCCTTATTAGGCCCGTAATAGCCCAAAGTTTTACACGCTGCGAGAATATCGTCTCGGCGTTTAGCCGATAGCTGATCAGGGCGGTTAAACGCATTAGATACTGTCGCGTTAGAAACACCTAACTCTTTAGCAATACTTTTTAGGGTCCAGCGGGTTTGCTTACTCATACCAATTCTTTACTCAATACTCATGTTAATAAACTAACATATTCAGGGCGTTAGCAAAGGGTAAATTTGCAAAATAGTTTTCATTGTTGGTGATTACACTTAAACTAAAAAGCCGAACTGCTTTAAAGCTATGCTAATACAGTGCTATATGATTTAAATAACATTATTAATTTTTGCGACACTTGGCTGATTGACGATTTTTAATTGGGGCGCTAACTTCTTCTATAATTTGTGTCTTCGCTTCTTTTATTAGGACATTATATAGGCTAAATAAGTAATTGCTAAATTAGGCTATGTATATCCACACACAGCCTAATATCACCTACAAGTCTCTTAAAGCTTGCTGAATAGGGGTTTTAAGTAATTTAACTAAAGGCGACAACGTTGCAGTTACACACAATATTAGTGTGGTTAAAAGTGCGATGAATAATGCAAGTAAGTCAAAGCCAAGTAAAGTTGATCCAATCAATTTATAAAAAATAAAACACGTAATGAGAGCCAATATAAAAGCAAAGAGTATTTGTTTGCAGCGATTAAAAACGATAAAACCGTCAGTAGCCCCTATAGCTAACAATACACAAATAGATTGTTTATCTAGCCTAAGTTGCGCGAGTACTTGATACCATAAGCCACTAAAGATCCCTGCAAGAATGATCAGTGTAATTATTAATCCAAACCAAAGTAAATCAGTTGATTGTTGATCAAATTTGGCCAAAATATCTGCTAATGTTGCTGCTTTATGGATATTAATATTTGAGGCTTGTTCGCTTAACCAACGATTAAAGTCACTGTTGTTACTAAGTGCGTCAATGTTGCTTGATAGAATTGAAAAATTTTTTAACACTTCCTCATCATATATATTCAAGGGTAAGTATAAAGTGGGCATAATGCTTTGCCTGCGCCCCCAATGAGGGATATCCTCACTGATCCCAATAATTGTGAGTTGCTGGTTTTCTAAACCGTAACTAATCGTCGTGCCAATGAGTGAACTCAGCTCTTGCGTACTACTTAAATGCTTAGCAAGGGCGTGGTTGATGATCACACCATTTTGCCAATTAGCTAATTGTTTCCCTTGTACATTCACATCAAGTAAATCAAAAAAATGGCTACTTACATAGCTTGTTTTGATATCCATAGCTTCCTTTGCACCTTGCCCAGCAAGCGTATACTGTTGTAATTTTTCAAAAGGGGATGACAAAATTACTGCTTGCGGGTCTACTTGCTGTACCTTATTTAAGGCTTGGCGCCAAGAAATCGCAAAGTGTCCAGAGTCTACACTTACCTGAGCAACAGATAAGTTAATATTGCTGTGTTTATATTTTTGCCACTGAGAGAGAGCAACATTACTCAGCGCATAGGTGGCTGTTAGAGCAACGCTTAATTGAATGACTAAAATTCCTCCGGCTAACGCCTTTTGAAACAACGACACCCGAGTATTTGCCATACGAGTAAACAATGATCCCTTGAGCAAATTTACAAGGGGTATGAGTGAACATAAAATTACGCTCATAGTTATCATTGCGATTGCACTGATAAAACTTACACTATCTACAGACAAGTATTTATCAGTAAATAATAATTGGTAGCTGGTACTGCTAGTTATTAACTGACTAAGCAAGTATAAACTTAATACACTAAGCAAACTTATTACCACGATTTTCAGACATGAAAAAAGGAGCGCAGGTCGAATAAAGTCGTTCGATTGTGCGCCTAACAACTGTAAGGTTTTATACTCATCGGCAAACACAATTGCTTTACTGCTGGAAATTGAAAATAAACTAAATGTTAAAATAAAAAATAGCGTAACAATTAAACCTAATAATAATTGCCATAGTAGTACCATATGCTGATACGACTTAGGGTCAAAATTTATGCCCGAAAAAATAACTAGCGGCAATGGTGATTTACCAAAAGACATACCTTTAACACTTAAATCTATACTCTCCAATTGTTTTTTTGTTTGTTCAGGATCAAAAGACATTTTTGCAGAGAACACGCCATAATATAAAGGTGCAGCTTGTAAAAATCGGTCTACCATTGAGTCATTGGTAAAAGGAGTGGAATAGCGCAAAATATCTTCTGGTAGCCATACATCGACATGATTAACTCCCACATTATTATATTTTTTATTTAAAACACCAAGAATTTGTATACCTCGCTCAAGGCGTTTATAGGAAAGTATTTTTCCTTTAATATTGGCATCACTTTTGAGTGTTTCTCGCCAAAACTTTTCAGTGATCCACGCACCAGACACTTTGTTATTTTTTAGCACGTCAATCGCTAAATTGTCGGCCATATTGGGTGAAAAAATAGCACTTCTGACGTTGCTTAACTTTGCGTTATCAATCGAAAAGTTGAATTCTTTAAACACGAGCCATGATACATCTTCAACCATTGGTAGTGTTTTTAGCTGATCAAGCGCTTGTTTACTAACTGCACTTAAACGGTTATCTTCGCTCAACCTGCCTAGGGTATACAAAGGCTTATTTGTATTGGTCCAGCTTGGGTTTTCATAAAAAAGCATGCTGCCTAAGCGCAACGCGATACTTAAGAGGGCGGCGGTTAAAGCAAATCCAAGTAATAATATAGCCAGTTTTAAATATTGCCCACGCCAACGTCGCCATTGTGTCAACAGCTCAAAGCCTAGATTACTTACCATCATAATCTATCCGCCCATCTAAAATTCTGATCCGGCGCTTGCAGCGTTGTGCAACGCTTTCATCGTGTGTAACGACTATGAGTGTGCTGCCTTTATCACATAGCGTCTGTAATAACGCAATTACTTCATCACCCGTAGCTTGATCAAGGTTTCCCGTCGGTTCATCCGCTAATATCAGCGCAGGTTTATTTACCAGAGCCCTTGCAATGGCAACACGTTGCTGTTGGCCACCCGAAAGCTTATCTGGCGTGGTGGCGTGTTTGTCTAGTAACCCCACATCATTAAGCGCCTCTTTTGCACGGTCAATGTACTCACTAGATTTTATGGCTTTATTAAAGCGCATAGGCTGCACTACATTCTCCAGCACTGTCATACTGGCTATTAAATTAAAGTTTTGAAATATCCAGCCTATGTGGGCATTGCGCACCAAACTCTTTTGTTTACGGGTCAACGCTGTAATGTTTTCACTACGCAGTAAATAGTCACCAGCCGTTGGTTCATCGAGTAAACCAATAATAGATAATAGAGTTGACTTACCACTACCAGAAGGGCCCAAAATGGCGATTGATTCACCATCATTAATTGTTAAATTAATGTCTTCCAATACAGGCTTGGCATTGGCTGAAAATGACTTTGATACTTGCTCTAACGTAATTAACTGCTCCACTGTGCGCTCCTTAGCTGGGGTTGTTGTTTTTATTGTTATACCTATTTTTATTTTTACATCGCTTTTATAATTCAGTTAAATCATTTGGAAGTGTGCTTAATACTAAATCCCCTTCATTTAACCCAGCTAAAATTTCAATATATTGCTCACCCTGTAAGCCTATTGTTACTTCTTTAGCAAAAATTTCTCCCTCTTCGTATATATATACATTTTGTGTTAGTTGGCGAGGGTTTAAATAAATGGGTTTGGCGATACGTAATGCGTTTGCTTTGTCTGCTACTAATACGTTGGCAGCAATAGATAAGTTACTGATTGCAGATGTAGGTACTTGCTGTATAAATGCAGCTTCTAGTTTTATTTGATTCGCCTCAATACTTGGAAACACCCGCACAACTTTTGCGTTATATAAAGTGCCTTTAATTTCAACCTTCACAGGCATGCCTATTTTTATAGTATCAGCTGCGCTTGCGGGGGCGAGTAATTCGGCATAAAGGCTATTTTTATCTGATAGTTTAGCCAGTACCGTTCCTTTACTCACGGCTTGCCCAACATCAATTTCATCAAGCAACTCTGTTAAAATACCACCTTGTGAGGTTTTTATTTCAAGATTTTGTACATCGCTGTATGTGAGGGCGAGCTGTTGTTTTTCAGATTCAAGGGTTAGGTCTAATGCTTTTTCCTCATACTCACGCGCCGTTAAAAAAGCTTTTTCACTGCGTTTTGTTAAATCTAATTTTAAGCGAATTTGTTCAAGCCGCGTTTTAGCTTTTAAAAAATCAAGCTCACTTAGTAGCTGCTGTTTATGTAATACATCTAAAGTGGCAATTTCTTGCTCTGCAAATTTTAGTTCGCTTTGCGCCATAGCAACGTCGTTAGCCAGTTGCGTTGCTTCGCGCTGTAATTTAGCTAGTGCTGATACATGCATTGCTTGTGCTTTTTGCCAGTTTAATTTTGCTATATCGTATTGGCGTAATAACTGCGGGTTAGATAACGTAAGTACAACGGTATTGCTGGCTAAATGACTACCCGGCAGCACATTTAATTGGCTTACATGGCCATCAATTTGTGCCACTAAACTACTTGACACGCGGGGTTTTAACCGACCAAACACGGCAACTTGCTGCTGTACTGCACCTTTTTCTACCGCTGAATATTTGATTTCGTAAGCTTTATCACTAAATAATACCGTCAGCACAAGCCAAATTGTTGCCACTAATAACAATACACCCAAAGCAAACAGTAAAACAGTTCGCGATTTTATTAAGTTAGAATCTTGCTTTGGAATAGTTAACATTTATTGCCCTTTTAGCTACTAAGCACGCATGGCGCTAAAAAATTAAACACTATTGCGGGTTGAATCCTATTAATGGGATCTCAATTAAATACCACGGGATAGTTGCATGCTTTTTCAGAGTAAGTGCAGCACTTTTTCGTCGTTTGATGGCTTTTATTAATGAGTCTGTAAAAGCCCCTCCTTCGGAATATAAGTAACTGCCATCTTTTGCAGTGGGTGTATCAAAGTATAAATACACATAATGTGTGTTTGTAGGTACTTGTATATTTGTAAAAGCGAGAAACTCTTCACGGGTGATATTAACGTTGAGTTGCTCACTGTTTAAGATACTTTTTAAATCAGGGGCGATTTTAATTGCCTCTTCATAGCTGAGCCAATGCTCGCTTTCAATATCAAAAATATAGCCTGTTTGGTAGTATGCATCGCCGCCTGCGTTTAAAAAAAACTGTTCAAAGGTATCAAAGCGCTTGGTAGTGCCGAGTTGCCACTGTTCTACTTTATTGGCTTTATCAGTAAAGCTTTTCATTTCTTCAGTGATCTGTATCTCGGCAAAGCTACTCATATGGGTAAAAAGTAATGCAGAGAAAGCGTGTTTTAGAAGGTGTTTTATCATTTTAATCTCCATTTAAAATGCAAACCCTAAATTGGGTACTTTCTATACTATCTAATGGTTTTTATTTTGTAAATAAAATGTTTGTTTTTTAAAGTTAAACTAGACACTTATCATAAACCTTGCTTTTTTAGTCTAAATAAAAGCCACTCAAACACCCGTAATCCCTTCCAAAATGCCAATTAAAACAACATTAAACTCTTTTTTATATGCTGAGTAAAAGTACAGCAATAGATTGAACCAAAATAGGAACTCAGCTATGGTTTGTTTATTAATAAAAAATAAAAAACGAGTTAATTTATAGGCTCGTTACGTTCACAGAGAGTATGATGAAAAATCTAACTATTGGCTGGTTAATACTACTTCTTCTAATGAGAGGAGTTAAGTTGACTCAGGAACAAATTGTAGACGGGGAGCTAAATGGTCTAACTATAGTTTCATCAGCGATTTATCTTTGTTTAGTAGCCGTTGCCATTTACGGCATAGTGTCTAGAAAGAATATTGGCTACTTTTCTACTTTGAGCATACTAGGCTTGCTTAGTTTTGGTAGCGTGTTCGGCTTAATCTCATTGATACATACCCTGAACTATCCAGATTTCCTCGAGGAGTCTTTGTTCTGGATTATTTTAATTCAGGGTGTTGTTAGTTTTGTATTTTTTTGTGGTTGGGTTAAACACGGCAGGTTTCAAGTTGCCAAAACATAACAACTCGCCGTGAGGTGGGTAACTAGTAAAATTTAGCTATTGAAAACTTTAAAATGGTGCGCCTTTGAGCGGTATTAAATAAAACACGCATCTTAAATTATATATACCACAACATTTAAACGGATTTTTATGACTATAAAAACAAAAATAACCAATCATGTATTGCTCTGCGCTTTATTACTATCACCAGTTATAAATGCTGCACAAGAACCCATTCTACCTACTACACTTGAGCAGTGGCGCAGCATAACAGAGCGCGATATTAACGCGGCTTATAGTATTACTGCACAAAATCACCCCGGTATGTTTGATGTTAATAACCCAACTTTCCCTGATTTATTAAAACAAGCAAAAGCAGAGGCGCTTACATTGTCGGCTCAAGCGAGTGGGCCGCAGGTTCATGTTGCGGCAATTGCTCGTTTTAGTACTGTTTTACAAGATGGCCATGCTGGCGCGTTTTCAAGCGTAGAGAGACCCGCGCGCCGCTGGCCAGGCTTTAGTGCTGTTTGGCGAGGTGATGCGCTAAAAGTGTATTACAGCGAAACCAAAAGTATTAGCAAAGGTGACGTTGTAAGCCAATGTGATGGGCAAAGCACTGATACCTTAATGCGCAAGAGAATATTTAAGTTTCATGGTGAAGTTGCACAACCTGGGCATTGGTGGCAGCAAGGTTGGCGGTTACTAATTGACGAGGGTAATCCATTTTTAACTCCCCTAAAAGAATGCGAATTTGTTAAAGCCAATGGTGATACCTATACACAAGCACTAAATTGGTCAGTAAAGCCTAAGTCAGCAAGTAAGCATTTAGAAAATGCTTATAACGGTGATGAACTCTCCATTGATTTAACGTGGCCTGAAAAAAACATTGGTTGGATTGCTATGCCTAGCTTTTCATCAACCGATAAACAAACTGCTGCCTACAATAAAGTGTTTGAAAAAATACAACAGCAACGTAGCAAGTTACTTACTGCAAAAGCCGTGGTATTAGATTTGCGCCATAACCAAGGTGGCTCATCTTATTGGAGCTCACAAATAGCAAAAGGATTATGGGGCCAAAAAGTAGTAGAGCAAAAAGCAAATAATACTTCTCAAAACACGCAAGTGTGGTGGAGAGCTTCAAAAGATAATACTGACTATGTAGAGTCTTTATTTAGCGTTGTAAAAGATCAACCCGAAGTACTGAAAACTCTTAAAACCGTCGCTGCTGGCATGGCTCTATCACTTGAAAATGATGCCCCGTTTTATGTAGAAGAAAAGACTAATACGCTAAATAACATACCACATACACCTTTAGTGAGTGACTTTAAAACTAAGGTGTTTGTTATAGTGCCGCCGCAATGTGCGAGTGCTTGTTTAGATGCACTTGATAAGTTTAAGCTTTTTGAAAATACAACGTTATTTGGTGCACCAAGTAGTGCTGATTCTATGTATATGGAGGTACGTTTAGCTGATTTACCTTCAGGCTTAGGCAAAGTTATTGTACCTAACAAAGTATACGTAAACAGAGCGCGAGGGGCAGGGGCTTACTACAAGCCAGATATTGCGTATAACGGCATTGATTGGACAACCAATCGGCTGCTTGAGCAGATTAAAAAATACTAGGGTTTGTAAATAATTACCTACTTTAGAATTAAGTAGCTTAGAAGTTGGAATAACATGAAATCAGATAAATTTTTTAAATGGGTATGGAATCTTAATGGGCTGGTTTTATTTAGTGGACTTATAATTGCTATATTGTTTGTTTTTTATCAACTTGCTTCTGTCATTTTTAAAGATCAAATTCTCGTAAAACAAACAACA